>NZ_JAUVEY010000170.1:0-3801 GCF_030594565.1 Methanococcoides sp. | reverse complement strand
CAGGCCTAAACCAAACGGGCTTGAGCTTACACTTATCGAAGCTGTATATCTGGCATACCGCGGGAAGATAGAAGTGGAACATGAAGGAAAGGTACTGGATTTTTCAGGTCTTTTCAAGGTAGCTTCCATCTTGCAGCCATCCTTCGAGCTTAAATATATCGTTTACAAGGACCTGAGAGAGCGAGGATTCTACGTCCAGCCCGGTGTGACCGATTTCCGCGTATATCCACGTGGCAGTCATCCCGGAAAGGGAGCCGCAAAACAGTTCGTCTATGTAAGGTCGGAGAGGGCACCAATGCCACTTAGAGACCTGCTACGTTCCCTTGCAGCAGCAGAGAACGTCAGGAAGCAGATGATACTCGCCATTGTGGACGAAGAGAGTGACATTACGTTCTACGATGTGAAAAGGCCACGTTTAAAAGGTGAGATGAAGGAGCCTCTTTATCCGAATATCAATGTAGATGCCACTTTCCTTGAGGACAGGGTTGTCGTATGGGATGAGGACGCTTCGAACACCCTTTTTGAGAACGGCTTTTATGGGAAACCCCTTGATAGTCAGAGATTGCAGCTTTCCCTTGTTGAATCCCGATACCTCCTTGAGAAAGGTGTCCTCAATATCAACAACAGGCAGAATGAATATCTGGATGTGGATGCTTTTTCAAAGATGGCTTCGGAAATTGAACCTGAGTTCAATATAAAGAGCAGTGTTTACACAGATCTTCGAGATGAAGGGGTCGTGCCAAAGACAGGTTTCAAGTTCGGCAGTCACTTCCGCGTTTATACACAGGTGGAATCGCCAACGAAGATACCGCATTCCGAATATCTCATACATTCGATACCATTGGACCATGAGTTTACACTACCGGTCATGTCAAGGGCCATAAGGCTTGCAAATAGTGTAAGAAAGAGGATGCTCTATGCGATTCCCACAGACGAAGGTGTCGATTACATCGATATTGGAAGAGTAAAGATGTGATGTTTGTCGGAATGAAAAACATTTATTAAGGATATTCCTGATTTTCCATTATGGAAACACTCTACCTTAAAGACTGTCAGATAAAAGAGTTCGAGGCTAATGTCCTCGATGTGACCGATGATAGATTCGTTGTCCTTGACAGGACGGCTTTCTATCCCAATTCAGGAGGACAGCCGCATGATACCGGGAAACTGGTATGTGACGGCAAAGAGTATACCGTCATATTTGTGGATAAATTTGACGGAAAGATAGGTCACGAGGTCTCAGAGGCCGGATTGAAGGCCGGAGATAAAGTAAAAGGTAATATTGACTGGGACAGACGAAGCCTTTTCATGAAATATCACACTGCTGCCCATATTCTCAGTGCTATAATCCATAATGAGACCGGTGCGAAGATATCCGGTAATCAGATCGCAGAAGAGAAGACAAGAGTTGATTTTAATCTTGAGGACTTCGACAGGGAGCTTATAGGCTCTTATGAAGCGAAGGTCAATGAGATCATAGACCGGAACATCGACTTAGTGATAGATATCCTTCCGAGGGATGAAGCATTGAAGATACCTTCAGTGGTGAAGCTCAAGGACGCATTCCCGCCGGAAATAGAAGAAATAAGAGTTATACGGATACCTGATGTCGATGACCAGGCATGTGGTGGGACCCATGTTTCAAATACGGCCGAGATACCACATATTGAGATATTCAAGGCCGAGAATAAAGGGAAGAATAACAGGAGGATCTATTTCAGATTCTCCTGATCTTTTTTTGAACAATTCTTTTATATCTATCCTTATGCTGGCCGCTTTGATCGCTGCTGTCATTCTCTTCAAAGTACCTTCTCGTCAGCAACACAAGACTTGAGCCGATGAGTATTGCCAGGAAGAACGCGATCAATGTTCCTTCAAATGTGAGATCTTGCCAGGAGTGTACGGATACCCACATACCGCTGCGTGTCACGAAGGTAGCGAATATTACCAGTATGAACGAAACTATTGCCAGCATTGGAGCAAGGAAACGATATTCTCCATAACGGACCCTTGTTGCCGAATGCAGGAATGCGGTTGCTGTTATCCAGGGTATAAGGGAAGATGTCTCGACAGGGTCCCAGGACCAGTACCATGCTCCCCATCCGAGAACCTCATATGCCCAAAATCCACCAAGACCGATACCTGCTGTGAGGAAAAGCCATGCCAGACGCATCCAGTTCCTTGTCAGCTTCATCCACCTGTCGTCATCGATAAGCAATGCTGCAAATGCTGCTGCGAAGGGTATAGTGAATGCGGCATATCCCAGGAACAGTATTGGGGGATGGACTGCCATCCAGGGGTTCCTGAGAAGTGGGTTCATCCCCTGACCATCGATAAGATGATATACCGCAACAAAAGGATTCCAGTTGGAGGTCTCGATAGCTCCTCCGAAAACAGCGTAATAGGTCTCGAAGGGATTCTTCAATACCAGAAGAAGGAGGAAGAAAGCTACTATTGTGAGACAGACCGCCCTTGTGATATCCATTAACTTCGTATCCGTAAGCTGTTTCGTCTGTCCTGTATACTGAATTACCAGAAGGATGATGAGAGTGAACCATGTCCAGAGCAGGAACGAACCTTCCTGACCTGCCCAGAGGGCAGAAAAGCGATAGAACCATTCAAGGTCTATGCTGGAATGAAGATAGACATAGACATAGGATGCCGATACTGTGAACAGATAATAGGTCAGCAATATGATTGCAAATGTTGTTAGAACGGTACACCATAGCTCGAACTGTTTTGATCGGGAAATTAAGCGCTCATCGTTTCGCAAAAGACCGATAATAGCCAGACCTGCTGAACCTGTACCGAGAATGAAGGCCAACCAGATAGATATCATTCCGAAATTCATTTTTTAGCCCCCTTACGAACCTTAGAGCCGTTATTTTGTTTTCCATTAAGAGGTCTTTCTGCTTTTGGGCTGCTGTTTTCAAGTGAACGGTCCACAAGCACAAGAGAGATGATACCGGCAATCATAAGGAAAAGACCACCCCAGATGAATGTTATGAACGGGACTGTCCGGACATACAGACTGACCTCACCACTGCTTTCATTCAATGCCTTTGGAGCTATGAACAACTCTTCAAAGACACCCCGGTCAACATAGGTGGTAGTGAATGTCTGACCCCATTTGAAGTCGGTTATGTATTTGACCTGACCACTATCAAAATAAGCACCTTTCTTATAGACATCGAAGGTAACGTGGGTTGCGTAGGAAGACCCAGGATATTGCTTGTATGGAGAACCCTCGAAAACAGAATGCATGTCTGTTACGGAAACTATGTAGTTCTGCCCTTCGAAATGTCCGGGATAGTCCATGGTTACAATATCAGAACCTTCCACCTGCATGTTCGAACTGGCAACAATGCCTATGAGAATGAAAAGAATGCCAAGATGTATCACATGAGCACTTATGCCTTTGAGCTTCAGTATCCATGATCCACGTTCCATTGCCATGTACATCTTATAGAATGTGGCTACAACCGCCATTCCTGTTAATGGAACTGTGACATCAAGCGGAAGGTTCCCAAAGGGTGAGATGAAAGCGAACACCAGAGATAGGAGAACAGTAAGACCTGTAACTAAGAGAGCCTTCTTTGCACCGAAGTAACCATAAAGCAGACCTGTGGTGAGCAGTACGACCAATGCTGCTGTCGGTATTGCACTCCTGTCATTGAAATATTCAGCACCCATGCTTATCTCATTACCGGTGGTGAGCTTCACGACAAGTGGTGTCAGCATCCCCAGAGTGATGAGAGCAGCAAGCAGAAGCATTGTCAGCACACTTGCCAACATGATGTT
>NZ_JAUVEY010000074.1:0-10374 GCF_030594565.1 Methanococcoides sp. | reverse complement strand
TGCTTCACCGATGATAGGTTCAAATGTCGTACTGTTCGTTGGACAGAACCAGAAACTGACAACATCCCCATTCTTCAGCGTATTTTTACTAAGTCCTTCAGAAGCTGGCACATCATTGATCAAGATCGACCATGATTTAGAAGAAGGACCCCATGGTTCATTGTTAGTTCCATTAATACCATTGATCCAGAACGAACCGAATGATGCATACCATTCGTCTGATACGTTGATACTAAAACCAGCACTTTGATTAGCAGCTACAAGAGCTCCAAGATCGGTGAAATTATTGATCTCATAACTTGCAGACTGATTGCTGGTAGGCACAAAATCAAACGTACCGGAAGGTAACTCAACCTCGCCATCCCAGATGACAGATGGTGCAGCTCCCGCCATTGATGGCATTACCATCATCATACCCAAAATAATTATACATATAACCCAGATCCTTTTCCCCATAGTGATACCTCTTACTCTTTCGCTTTAAATTAGAAACCCTTAATAAAGATGGAATTGAATGGTATATAAAGCTCTGTATTTAGATTACAGATGTTATCAGTATAGAACACAAAATTATATGTTGAAAGTGCGCTAATCAAAATATAAACTATGCAACTGATTGAAAATACAAAAGTATTCAATGAGTAAAGGTATTTTCATTACTTTAACGTAGGAATCATTGATATTGAAAAAAAAGTAGTGGGTGCAAAACATTGCAATCCACTATCTATTTTATTATGCTTTAACAGCTACCAGTGAAAGACCCAGTTTCTTTTCTAAGTCCTTTACTTCTTTAGCAGCGTCTTCATTTAAGTCTGCATACTTGATTTCAGCATCTGAAAAAGCAATTAAGGTTACACCTAATTTGCTTTCTAGATCAGCGATAGCTTTCAGATTTTCGGTGTCTATTTTTGAAAAACTCCACATTTTAAAACCCCACTATTTTATTATGCTTTAAGAGCTACCAGTGAAAGCCCCAGTTTCTTTTCTAAGTCCTTTACTTCTTTAGCAGCGTCTTCATTTAAGTCTGCATACTGTACCCCATCATCTGAAAAAGCAATTAAGGTTATATCCAATTTGCTTTCTAGATCAGTGATAGCTTTTAGATTTTCGCTCTCGATTTTTGAAAAACTCCACATTTTAAAACCCCAACAGAATATACATTCGATTAGTTTATATGTTTATTGCCTTAAATGATTATAAATATAATTAATATTGAATACATGAGTGGCAAGCATTAACATTCAAAAATGGATGCCTGTGTAAGGTGTGCTTCATCTACCGGCCCGAAGAAAATAGTCCTGCATACCCGTGATTTCATGATGAGCGTTTTCAGGAAAGGAACTTCCAACCCTCTTCATGAGATGCAGAGTATGCAATTCGGTGTGATGTGTGCGGCAGCTTTTGCAGCATCAGGAAAACTGCCTGAGCGATCACAACTTGAAGGTTCAGTGAGTGATCTTGCCAAAAGTGAAGAAGGAATAAAGCAGGCAAGCAAATTGCAGGATTTTATCGGCGGTGAACAGTTTGAGGGCGGTGTATGTGGGGAGTACAGGGATTTTTCGGTTTGTATCCTGCCGACCATCATCTGTGAAAAGCCGGTGTTTACTGTGGGGCTTGGGGATACTGTGTCTTCAGCTACTTTTTTGAGGTGGCTGGAGATCGATAAAGAATTTGAATTAGGCGGATGTGGACATAATATCCCTCTGGGAAAGCTGGGTTTTTTTACCAAGTGGTTCCAGACGGGGTATAACATAAAGAGAGTTCGTGATCTGGTTGTTGATAACCTCCACGTCAATGTTATATGTGGTCTTTATGTTGGATGGTGTCAGTACTTCATCGGGGGTTCCACTGGAGATCACATCTCCATCCCTGAGAAGGTAGATCTTGTCACAATAATATGCTGCAAGGTTCAGGTCATGCATGACCGCTATGACAAGCATTCCTTTTCTGGAAGCATCTTTTACGAGGTTCAATATGTCTATCTGATTCGTAATGTCCAGGTGGGAGGTTGGTTCATCCAGAAGCAGTATCTTTGGATCCTGTGCAAGTGCACGGGCAATGATCACTTTTTGCAGTTCTCCACCACTTAGTTGTGTAACGAACCTATCCTTTAGATGAAGTGTTTTCGTCTTTTTCATCGCATCCTGCACAATTTCCATGTCTTCATGTGTCTCAGCACCTTTGATGTATGGGGTACGACCCATTAAGACAACGTCTTCTACGGTAAACTCGAAATTAATGGATATTACCTGCGAGACCATGGCTATATTCTTTGCGATCTCGACACTGCTCATCGTATCAAGACTTCGTCCATCGACCGTTATGCTTCCGCCATTTGGTTTTATGATATTGTTGATCGTCTTTACCAGCGTGGTCTTTCCTGAGCCGTTCGGGCCAATGATCCCTACAAATTTTCCTTTTTCTGCACGGAGGTTCACCTGATTGAGTATCTGACGGTTCCCATATTTCACGATAACACCATTTACTTCAAGCATAGAGACTTTTCCTCCTTTTTCTTAGAAGATATACAAAGAAAGGAGCACCAAAAAGGGCGGTAACTATGCCTACAGGAAGATCCACCCCTTGCAGGGATCCGACCCTTTCGAGTATTACCTGGAACAACATAATGTCATTTGACTCTAATACCGCCTGCGCCTTGGTGGGAAATGTCCTTGCAAATGTATCAGAGAGCACTAAAAAGATGGCTCCCATTAATGTAGAGGCAGGCAGGAGACCTCTGTGATCAGGTCCTATTATGTTGCGCATGATGTGGGGCATGATAAGCCCTACAAAACCTATGATCCCACTAACGGATACTGCTGCAGCGGTAATCAATGCAGAGAGTATCAGGACCTGCTTTTTAACACTCTCAACATTAACTCCCAGGGATTGTGCCTGCTCTTCTCCCAGCAACATCACATTCAGGTTCCAGGAGTGTCTATATGATAATAATATACCTGTAAACACTATGACCAGAGTGATCTTCACTTTATCCCAGCTTGCATTCCAGAATCCCCCCATCATCCAGTAAATGATCTGATGAAGAGATTCCGAAAAGAAGAGGAAAAAGGATGTAAGTGCTGATAAGAAGAAACTGATAGCTATACCTGCAAGAAGAAGTGTATCTACAGGGACCTTTCCACCGACCTTTGATATGTTATATACTACAAATATGGTTATAGTGGCAAAGATAAAAGATATGAGCTGTATCGGTAGCAGTAGTGCAAAACCAATAGCTGCGCCAAGGGCTGCACCGGAGGACATTCCTATGATGTAAGGGTCTGCCAGTGGGTTCTTCAGAAGACCCTGCATGGAACAGCCTGCAGTGGCAAGTGCTGCTCCAACGAGTGCAGCGAGAAGCACGCGAGGTAGTCGAATTCCCACAATGATCTTTTCCTGACCGTCGGTCCATGTGCGATCAGGAGAGATGCTGTTGAACAATGTTGAACCGTCAAACTGGATACCTATCAGAGACAAGATCCATGATATTGTTCCCTGGACACATTCAAGCAGGCCCATATAAATTATCTTAGCTGTCAGGACCGGTGAAATATTGGTGGTTCCAATTGCGGTGTTGCTGACAACTACGATCAACAGGGTCACTGCCAGTGCAATAATTACGCTTCTTACGGAACCAGTATACTTTGGCATGTTCTCTATTCCCCGTAAATCTAATGCTTTAGTATCGTCTGCTTCCCATATATCCGAGGACCATCATGCTGATGGCAAGCAATACTCCGAATCCAGGTGCATTTGCAGTTGCATTTCCGCCATCCTGCACAAGACCCTCCTCTTCCGGACCTTCATCTGCTGCATCTACGTGTGGCTGGCTTGCGTCAGTCAAACTGGTGTAATCCTTCTGTTCCCAGTCGTCTCCCATATATAAGTGGAGTACTTCCAGCCCCTGGACTATCCTCGGACCAGACAGTTCGATGATGTTCGGATCTTTTATGGGGTATACTCTGTCGTTCTTAATAGCAGCTACTGTTTCAAGAGCATCGTTGTTCCTTGTGTTGTTCGCTATCTGGTAGGACAATCCTCCCATTCCTGAACAGATTATTATCTGCGGGTCAGCACTGACGATGTTTTCAAGGTTTATGGTAGGCCACCCGTTTGCTTCAATTATGTTCTGTCCTCCGGCCATGGTGATCAGATCACTTGGGTATGTATCTTTTCCGGCTGAATAGATGGGATCATCCCATACTATGTACAGGACCCTTGGTCTTTCTTCATCAGGTATTCCTTTGGTACTGTCTGTGATATCACTGATAGTTTGTCTCATCCCATCTACTATTTCCTGTGCATTGTCCTCATTGTTCGTGATTGTCCCTACAAGGAGTATGCTTTCTATGATCTCGTCCATTGCTTTTGGATTGATCATTACGGTCTGTATATTAAGGTCTTCAAGGCGTATGATCGTGTCCTCTCCATTCGCTTCATCGAGTATGACAAGATCAGGTTCGAGTTGTACGACCGTTTCATAATTAATCGTAGTGTATCTCCCGACTTTAGTCAAGTTGATGGCTTCTGGCGGGTATTTGTCATCTTCTGTACCTCCAACCATCTTGTCTCCGGCACCAACCGTGAATAGTATCTCAGTTATACTTGGCATAAGGGATACGATGCGTCCCGGTTCCTTTTCTATCGTAATTGTGGCACCTGATGAATCAGTGATGGTTATTGGGTACTCCACGGTATTGTTGTCTGATGCCTGGACGTTTGATATAAGCAACAGGATGGAGATGAGCAGGATGATAGGAGTTCTTTTTAGCATGGTGCTTTCCTCATTATCAGTTTTGATGAAAACTAATAAAATGTGTCTGTAAAAGCTTTGTGTTAAAGATTATCTATGTTATTCTTAATAATAAGAATTCCGATAAAGATTCTTAGTTGTGTTTGATAAAGAGATTATCAAAGCAGTAAGAGATTATGGCGGTCCAGCAAAGCACATCGTTGATGAATGGCTTAGTTTGAAGTTGTTAGAATGGTATGTTCCATTACCTCCAAACGAAAGAATCAGTTATGGAATGAAACCATGCTGGTGACTTTTCATCCACCGCTTCTACCTAAATTTCCAAGACCTCTTGCTTCCGGAAACTCCTCTTTATGAAGCTCATTATTTAATTGTTCTACTCGTCCCTCATAATTCATAATCAGTTTCAGAAGGATGTAAAATTATTAAAATATAGTTGACTTAAATTGGAATAATAATAAACTTCATGGAATCAATGGTTTTTTTTGTGTTTGCATTTTGCTTATGGATATAAAGTGTTTTCATTTTGTAGCATTAATGAATTAACTCTAAAATCTGTGGATTATACTTGTAGACAATATAAGTGATAGGGATATCAAACCATAGAATCCTTGTATGTAAGCTAAAATAACAAAATCCATTTCAATATTAATTGTAATGCTTGCGAGTCATTTCCACTGGAAATATTTAATTGTGATTAAAAACAGTATCCTGATATCTATTATGCAATTAGGGTTATTACCTCAGCTTTGAAATAAATTAACATAAATTCCGATATAATCGTATAGCTAAGAAAGGTTATAAGGATTTTATAAAAAATGTTAGTGAAATAATGAAACTTCATAAGCAATATATAGTTGTTTCCATACATATGGAAAATAGTTTAGAAGATATTATCAAGAAATATTTAACATCCTCACACACCTCTATTATTTCAGACTCGGCTTTAGGTTTTGAGAGAAGTGATTGTATCAAATCGCGCGTTTTACTGGGAATTCTTCCAATGCAAAACTCCTTTTCAGACTTATTCGTTTGCTCGGAAGTTGTGTCAGGGGTATCATTTTACCCCTGACGAGTATTGACGTGTTGCACGTCATTGGTTTTTTCAAATCCGTCAGGGGAAAGGGGTATTTTCTCCATTGTAGCAATGTATGTGTGTGTCTTGTATAAACATACTACTCTGCATATTACTACAATGAGAGGTTAACCCCTGACACCCTGACGGATTGCTCTCATGCTCTTGATTATTTACGTCAGGGGTAAAATCCCGACCCATGACGGATTAGAAACATACGCAATTTTCCCACGTTGTTACACGTTTGCCAGTGGGTTCTCGGCCACTAATATATCCAAGTTTTTTAAATCTTTTCGCAAACACATTTTCATGTTGTGGTTTAATCCCACGTCCTTTACACCAATCCGTGTATTTGTTGAGCATTACACCTTTAGTTGTAGCAGACTCAGAAAATACCACACACTCATCAGCAAATGCAGCAATATGGTCAGAATTGATTCTGTACATCTGCATGACCTGCTCCAGAGATCGATCATAGCTGTATTCACCGATCTCAAGCAGCCTCTTTAATGCAGGTATCACAAGATTTAGAAGACCCGAAAGCTCATCCTCTGTAGTTATTTTGGCGAGGATATCACCATCACAGTTGTCTCCAACAAACTGGTTTGGGAATGCTAGAAGAATCCATCTCCTGAAATACGCAAAATCATTCCCCGGCACAGGTGGTAGATCATTTGCACTGAAGATCATTCTGGCCGTGTTCTTGAATTTGAACGGATGCTCGAACTTCCGCTGTGCTCTAATCCACCCATCGTTACCCGTTAACATCTTGAAAGAACTGTGCTCGTATAGAGCAGATGATGCAAGGTCTGGGAAGATGTTCGCATGCTTACCATATAGCTCTGCAAGAGAATAAGGATCCTTTTCAAGCATGTGAAGTGATTCACAACTCGTGTTTTGATCTCCCAGGAACTCACCGAACATGGAGAGCAATACAGACTTACCGTTTGCACCTTTCCCGAGTAACATCACAGACTTCTCAATCCTCGTGTCAGGTATCAGGCAGTATCCAATAAACTCGTACATAACCGCTACATCTTCCGGACGCAGTACATCTTCCATGAATTGCTCGATCTTAGGACACACAGCTTCAGGGTCATACGTCACGGGAATCTGGACGATGGAGATATTGCTAGGATTGTGTTCCTCGAGTTTATCAGTTTCAAGATTATAGACCCCGTTAAGAAGATTAATACGCTTGGTATCATGATTAATCTGTGATCGTGGAATCAATGTTTCCACCTTTATGTAGTTGACAACCTCTGAAATACGATGTTTTGCAGATGCATCTCCTAAAACGTTCTGGACGTTCTTGGCGATGACATCTTCACCATCCGGAACATAGACACCGTTACGGTAGTAGAAGATTTTCTTTGTATCCTTAAATGTGATGAACCTGTCCAAGTCCATTATCTGTTCTGCAAGTTTCTTTATCTGTAGCTTTCCACGTTTAGAAAAGAACGATTTCTCATTACCAAGGCATGGCATAATATTTTTCATACTGTCCACACCTCTTTATTTGTAGCACTTTTAAGCATAACAGCAAATCCTCTTTTGATTGGATCTCTGTGATTCTTCCAGTGTTCGACAACATCTCCGTATTTGTTCATGAAGTCATCTGCAAAATCTTTATCAAAAATAGAGTTATTATCCATGTTGCATAATCTCCGTAGATTGTGTGTTATTGCGGTCGGTCGAATCTTGTCGGACAATACCGGCTGCAATTACAATTTCTTTGTTTTTGTTTACCTCAATTTTTACTGTTTTCAAGTTGTTACCAACTGATCGTATCCAACTTATGGGAATTGCTACCATGTAGGACCCGCCAATTTTGTTAATTTTCCTTTCTCCAAAGTTTAACATATTTTAAACCTCAGATACTGATATGCGTTTAACTATTTAAAAAAATTTATCGCACAATCTGTTTGTTAGTGCGATATATCGTAACAATTCCTTAGCCTTACGATAATTAAATATTATCATCAGTTCGATATATCTATATGCTAATACTAATATCTATTATAACATGCATCCGAACAACTCGGTATTATAATTTTAAAATGCTTGGTTCAGTCACCAAAAACAACCCGAGAGGTACTTGAAGATTTGGGTTATGACAAAAAAAAATTTAATGTTATTGATAAGCCGTTGAAAAAATTAAAAGACAATGGATTTGTACTATCAAAAAAAATAGATTCTTCTAGGCCCGGTGCCAAACCTGCATTAAATTCTCTTACCCCTGATATTACTACACTTAGATATTTGGTTACGAATGTATATGATGATGAATCTATCTTCGATCTCATGGATAGTAAATATTACTATGACATAATTCAAATTGTAATTGACTATCTATGTGAAAATACAAATAATAAATTAATTAATCAAGGTCGTGAATTCTTAAGTTTAGTGTTGAAATATAGTCAAACATCTCTAAAACTAATTCTATCTGATGAATTGAATGAAAAACTCGTGTCCATTGGTGGACGTATGGATCTGGTGGATTTTGGTTATAATAATGTTGATGCTCTTTACAAATCAGCTATAATAGCAACTCTTCATAACACTAGATCAAACGGTGCTGAAGCAATATATGCTGAAATAATGAACTGTGTGCGTCAAAAAATGAAAAAGTTAAAGAAAACGGGTGCGAAAAATCAAAATGATCACTATTTAATGTATCTTTTCAATAAACTTTTTGAATCCGATTTATTCACTGATAAGATACCTTCGTCACTATCGACTGCATTTTTAGAAGACTATAGCAAAATGGGGGATATTTTAAAAAAGTTTGAAGATCAAACTGTTTATTCAATGAACCCTGTGTGACAAAACCTGTTTGTTATGCGCATGGATGTAAACTTTATACCTTTGGTATTGGCTTCACTACCATGGATTCCATTGGATTTGGCAAAGTGTGTAATCAATTATTGTGAAATGTTCGGAGGAAAGATGAAGTTTAATTCTTCATCTGCTGCATTCCTGTTTTTAGAGCCTCCAGTAAGATATTCGGATCTGCTTCTGCCCTTTTCATCATCAAGGCCGTTGCGGCATCATCGTCTAACGCTGTTTTCATATCAAGAATCATGCTACAAGTGCTGCAATATTTGCTATCATAAGGGTTTTTTGTCTTGCATCGGGGGCATTCAATGGGTTTAAGGTGCTCTTCTCTGTGCTCTTCCTCATCTTCAATGATGCCATAACTTGCCAGCATTTTCTTCTCTACATCATCACCCGACATGTGAATATATACGGCTGGCATTTTGCTATCATCTTCCCATCCGGCAATGATCCTTAATTCAGATTCCCGGAATCCACGTTTAACGAGTTCGGTTAACCTTCCGTGTCGGAATGCGTGAGGATGAACATTTTTCTTGATACCTGCATGATCGGAAAGCGTATTTATTAAATTCTGAACTGTTCGCACATCTAAACGTCGGGGAGCATCTCCGTATTTACGTGCTGTCACAAATAAAGGTGCATCTGGGTTCTCTCTTTGTGGGTGCTGGTTGACCCATAATTGTAAATCGGGTACTGCATCAACCAACCTGAGTCTTCTCATTCCGGTTTTTCCATTTACAATGATGACCGCGCCATAACGATCAAACTCTACATTCCTTATGTTCAATGCTAACAATTCCCCTATCCTTGCAGCAGAATCCCACAAAGTCATTACGAGTCCCCTGTCTCTCTGATTATCACACGCTGTAAGTAACTGCGTTATATCGTCTTGTCTTATCAACTCTGAGACTGGTAAACGGTTCTTTTGTGGTTTGGTTTTTACGCCTTCGAAGAAATCATTATCTGGCTTTAGCCACTTAAAGAACAACCGTAAATCAACGATATCGTTATGCACCGTCTTAGGCTTTCTATTCTCACGCCTATGTAAGATATAACTCTGTATATCATCTTTTGAGATATCATCGACCGGTTTATCGTTGTAGTATTTCAAAAAAGTGTATACTTTCCATAATTTAGTATTTACTGTTGATTCTTTGAACCCATTAAGTTGAAGGGATTCTTCATATTTTTTCAGTATTAGTTCATTGTTTCCAGTTGTGTCTGGTCTATGTTTCATACATGTTAGTTAGTTTCTAAGGATCTCAATGTTATGTAGCCCTCTGAATAGGGCTTAGGACCCTGTCTCGTAGGAGTTCGTGCGTTCGAATCGCACCTCCCGCACTACTTTTAAAAAATGATCAGCTTTGCCATTCCATAAAAAGTTCGAGATGGCAGAAGCTACTGGATTCTTAAATATCTGAATAAAAAAGGTTTGATCTCTACAGATTCAGATATCCGTGTAGAGATCCTTTTCGTACAATTATCTATTCAAATAGAACTCGATAGCTTCTGCCAGTTCCTTATGGTCCTTGGCATATTCTGCAATGTCCACTCCCTGAAGGTATGCATCACATGCTTGGACAAGTGCCTTTGCACCTGACTGTGTGCCTCCGGGGTGGGAGTGTACGCCTGAACCCATGGTAGTGATGAAATCGACATTCTCCATTACATCTATGAAGGGTTTCAGTTTCACAGGGTTAAGGCC
>NZ_JAUVEY010000193.1:0-2899 GCF_030594565.1 Methanococcoides sp. | reverse complement strand
AATATTATCCTTAAGGCGTGCATCGGCTTCCCTCTGGTGCCTTCCAACACCGACCCTTGCACTGCTTGCGCGCTCCCTGTATTCTTCGAGCTTGCCTATCTGAAGAAGATCATCGATCATACGCTGCCGGTCTTTTGTCTTGGCGTTGATGAGTACATCAATTTCCCCCTGCCTGATGTACACACAATTCGTATAAGCCTCCTCATCCATTTTCAGAAGTGCCTTTACAGCTTCATATGTCTGATTTGCCTGGTCCACCATCACTTCATCATTGACCTTAAAAACAGACCTGTTGTTCGATGCCTTCCCGGACCTTGCATCGACCTTGTACCCCTGCTCGATACTGTAATCATTTCCCTGATTCTCAAAATCCACAACAATTGATGCTTTTGTAGCCCCTTTTCGAATAATATCCGAAATTACGAAATCCTTTGAAAGAGCACGACTTCCGAAAAGCCCTGTAAAACAGGCTTCCAGCAAACTGGATTTACCACTGCCGTTCACACCAGATACAACAGTAACCCCATCATCGAAGCTGATATCAAGGTCAATGTAACTCCTGATATTCTCAACACGTACTCTTTTAAGCTTCACAGATAATCCCCCAGATTGTACTGACGTGGTTTTGCATGCACATTCCCCTTATCCACGGGCTCCTTTTCAGTGTCTTGAAGGGTTTCATCATCAGAGTCTTTCGACGTTTCGTCATCAGAAACACTTTCAATCGTGCTTGCTGTGATCATATTGGTATCTTGAACTTCCGGGATCTGTTCGGAAATATTATCAGGGACGTACTTTTCAACCGATTCAGCTATTGTTTCGCCATGGTTAGTTTCTTTTTCCACATCAAGTTCTGCCTTTTCGTACTCACCTACTACTTGAGAGCTGTCCCGAAGACCGACATTCAGAACAGGAACTGAAAAATCGATCGTGGATAGCAAACCGCCTATTTTAGACTCTGTTTCAAGATCTACCTTTGTTTTCGGAACTGAGCTATCCCTTACCACCTCATCGATGAGGATACCGCCACTGGTAAGCGTCATATTCTTTATTTCCCTTTTGACAGCTTCGTCAGGATCCGAGAAAGAGACTTCGACATCCATATCTTCAGAGACTCCCTCGCCATGCCGCATATCCCGTATGCGCGTCACAAGGGCTTCCTGTTTTGCAAGGAGGTCCTCTATCTCATTATAAGAAATGGATACATCGGAATTGCCGGAGATATCCAGGAAGACGACCTTCCCGGCAACATCGTAGCCTTTGATAGTATTAATGATAAGTTCGTAAGCGGCATCTTTTTCCCTGAGCTCCACAGGAATGAAAAGAAAATCCCTTGTGGCTATATTACGCCGACTGATATCGAGACCATCATCGTTGATAGTAATGATGTTATAGGTTCGTGGATCGCTCTCTGATGCACTATTGCGTTCAGTACTTCCACAATATGTAGCCCATGTACTGCCTACCTTTGTTTTTTCATGCTTGTGGTAATCACCCAGAAGTATGGCATGAAGATCAAATGGAAGGGAGCTTATCACATCCTCACAATCCCATTCTCCAAATGGGAACGGTGCCATTAGCTGATGCATGACGAGAAGGTTCCACTCCCCGCAATTCTCAGCAGTGAAATCGGAATAATCATAAAGGGGTATCTTAGATCGTGGAACATTATCGATACCATAAATAGCAACACCGTCTATCAGAAATGGCTTAGTGCCAAGTCTTGATGCAATGTCCATGCTCTCGAAAAGGTCCAGCCATTGAGTGTGCTGTTTGCTTTCGTGATTACCTACGATGGAGAGAAAAGGAATTTTCTGTTGTTTTAATTTGGAAAGGATCTTGATAGTATCAAGAATATCCTCCAGTGTAGGGTTCCTTGAATCGAAAAGATCGCCTGCATGAACAACAGCATCCACTTTCATATCAATGGCATCATCGATCACACTGGAAAAAGCATTGATGAAATCCTGCCTGCGTACCTCACTATGATATTGACGATAACCGATATGAGTGTCACCAGTGTGCAGTATTCTGATCTCCCTCTCCATGCCTCATTGTATGCTCTTTTGTATCTTAAGGTTGCTGTTTTAGTGCCATTGCGCCCCTTTGATTATTATTTATCAGGAGTTAAATTTAAAATGTAGTATACACCTATTAAAACAGTAGAAAGCGGGGAATGTGGCCTTTGCACAGCTTTTGGCTGGCTGCAGCTTTTACTTGAAAAGGTGATATAATGGGAGATAAGATAGAATATGAGGGAGTGGAAAGGCAGCCGGACATAGGGATGTTGCATGATATGAATGTGGGAAATGTGACTGAGGTACAGCTTTTGACTGGCCGCAGCTGTTACTTGAAAGGTGATATAATGGGATATACAATTGAGTTCGGGGGAGTGGAAAGACAGCCCAACATACGGATGTTACATGATATGAAAGAGGTCGTTTATGACCACGAATGGTTCGGATCAGTGGATGATATTGAACTATACTATATGTTCAGGCATCTTTCATTATCTGAAAAGGAACTGGAAATAATGAACAGGTCCCATCTTCGCTATGATATCACAGTGATCCCCCCGAATATGTTAGGATGTGAGTTCATCAAGACCGCCGGCCATTATCATCCAAATATACCGGGACAGGAGATATCCTACCCTGAGGTATACCAGGTGCTTGAAGGCGAAGCGACATACATTCTGCAAAAACATGAGGGAGATGACATTGTGGATACGGTAGTCATCAAAGCAAAAAAAGGCGACATTGTACTTATTCCTCCTGATTACGGACATGTGACGGTCAACGCGTCCGATGAGATCCTTAAAATGGCAAACTGGGTCTGCTGTGATTTTTCTTCCAGTTATGCACCTTTCAGAGATATGGAAGGAGGCGCTTATTATCTG
>NZ_JAUVEY010000080.1:0-10178 GCF_030594565.1 Methanococcoides sp. | reverse complement strand
CATATTGTCCTATGAGCTTCACACCCTGACGTTACCATCAACGCATGTCATAGTAGGATTATCCCAAATGGAAGGGACAGCGTTTCCGCAATTCATGGTTTAACTTTCTTGTCGCACTCTTCCATTCAGTGTAAGGCATGTCAATAAAATCTTCCCTCGATCATTAATTTGAGTGATTTTTATTACAATATTAAAAATGATTTAGGATGAAATACCCTCTACCAATTTTTCCACAGCATCCGTATTCAAATTGATATCCTTATCCCTCCAAATCCTGTCTTTTATCCTCTTGAAAGTGCCCCTATTAACACCCCATTCCTCAGCCTGTGATTGAGATCATTCAAGTATCTTTCTCATTATGTCCTGCTTGTCAATGAACATCTGTGAGCGTTTAACATCCAATTCCTGTTCATCAATATTGTTGGCTTCCTTCCCAATATAAACAACACCATCAGCCAGAACATGTTTCCTTTCAAGAACTCCAATCTCCCCATCGAACTTATGTTCAAGGTGTTTAGCATATTGCATTATTGTCCTGCTCAATGGCTTGAAGCAATCTTTAATAGTACCGAAGAATTATCAGCTTATAATAAGAGAAATCGATCATCCACAAATAAAACGGCCTGGTTTTCATTAGGGGTTAAGGATAAAATGATAAAAAACACATGGGTTAATTTACCAGTAAAAAGCCTCAACGATTCTGTAGAGTTCTTTGAAAAGCTGGGATTAAAGTTCAATAAGCAATTTGACGCCACAAATATGCTCTTAAATGACAATACAATGGTCACTCTGGTCGAGGAAACACAATTTAAAGAGTTTGCACAAAAAGAAGTAGCAGATACAAAGACAACTGCAGAGGCTGTTTTAGTTTTACAGATAGAGAGTAAGGATGCGGTCAATGAATTGTCGATAAAGCAATTTCCCTGGGTGCAAAGGAAACTCGTGACCCTCATGAACATGGTCCAATGTTTGGAAGAAGCTTCGAAGATCTGGATGGACACGTTTGGGAAGTATTCTTCATGAATGAGGATGAAATGCCAAAGAACGACGAGTGTTAAGAGAAAGTTCTACTTTTCTTATAAAATAGCGGGCACATTCTATTAATTCCTTCAGTTCAATGCGATTCTTTTCAATAATTTCACCATCTACAGAAGGCTGCTTTATAAGGGCTGCATTTTTCTGTAAACGATTTGTGAAAATGGATACTCAAAATTTTATGAAGTTTTTGAATCGTTCAGAAAAATTGTTACTAGACATAATTTCACGAGCTACATATAATGAACTGTTCCGGTAAATTGTGAAACTGAACACAAAAGTATATAAGGTGAAATGTTCCATTTAATTATGATACATTGGGGTATCATTGGTGTTATTGGTGTTTAAAGCCAATATAATTTAAACAGAGTGGAGGAAAAAATCATGACAAAATATCTAGTGGAATCACCACACACTTCTGAAGGGTGTCTGAAAGCATTGGACGAAATGCTCGCAATGGGAGCTGACGTATTAGAACAATATGATTTCGGCTGCATGGTTGACGTACACACAGGCTGGGTTATTTTAGAAGCTGAAAATGAATCAGAAGCTCTAAAAATTGTTCCTGAGTCTCTGCGTAGTGAAGCACGGGCAATCGCGTTAAACAAATTTACTCCCGAGCAAATCAAGGAAGCCCACGAGGAGTGATTAATATGGGGGAATATGAAGATACAATCAAGGATATTGAGGAGTCTTTAGGCATTGTTCCCGGATTTATGAAGGCTTTACCAAAAGAAGCACTAATTCAGGATTGGCCCCTTTTTAAGAGGTATACTCTTGAAGAAACTGATATACCAGCAAAATACAGGGAACTTATGTCATTGGCTGTTGCAGCCAATCTAAAATGCCCTTATTGCCAGCTATTCCATAAAAGTGTGGCTCATATGATGGGTGCGAATGAAGAAGAATTTGCTGAAACTACATTTCTGGCCAGTTTCACTACAAGATGGAGTGCCATGATTCATGCCCAGCACTACGATTATGATACTTTTGCCAAAGAACTTCATCAGATTGGTGAATATTTGAAGAAAGATGCATAAATTATGGGGGTATCAATATTAGTGATGAAATTGACCTGAAGAGAACAGCTCTGATAATCGTAGATCCACAGAATGATTTCCTGTCAGAGGAAGGAGTCGTATGGGATCTTGTTGGAGATGGAGTTAAAGAAACAAAAGTTGTAGAGCATTTAGTTGAGCTTAAGGCCACGGCAAAGGATGTGAGCATGCCGGTTTTCTATTCTCCCCATTATTACTCAGACGAGGAGTTTGAAAACTGGTCCCATCTCAATCCCATAGATAAGCTAATGTTCGAGCGGAAGATGTTCAAAAAAGGAGGTTGGGGTGCAGAGTTCCACCCTCAGCTGCAGCCTGATGAGAACACCGTTGTCCTCTCTCCACATAAGGCCCTGAGCAACTTCTGGACCGGGGATATAGGCATACAGCTAAGACAAAGGGATATTCACACCATTATCCTGGCTGGAATGTCTGCAAATCTCTGTGTTGAATCCCATCTCAGGGATGCCATCGAGAATGGGTTCGATGTTCTAGTTGTCAAGGACGCCACCACCGGTCCGGGTCCTGAGGCTACACAGGCAGCCTACACCAACTATGGCCTTATTGCCACAGAGGTTGTGACCACCGACGATATATTAAAACGTCTCAAAGAATCGGCAAAGTGATGACAGGTCTAAGGGGGATTGTTTCTCAGTTCTGAATTAAGGGCAGAGGTATGATTCCTTCCTTTATACTTTTTGAAATTGCTATATTAAATTCCTCCTTTTATTGAACTTAATATTGGAAATGCTTACCTTCAGAAAGAGGATATTGAAAATTATTTGCAGTGGCCGAAATCATGCTCTCGATATGGCTTATCGTTAAAGGATTCAATCCAGCTGCAATCGATTCCGCGACTGCAAAAACAGATATTGACGAGCTAAAATAACCAGATCAAAGTAAAATAGGATGAATTGAAATGACAAACAGTATCGCCGATACATCACAACGTAAAGCTGTAAGAGTTGCAGGCTTCATGTTCCTATTTAGCTTAATGGTTCCCTTCTTTAACTGGACTTTTGTGCTCTCCAAACTTATTGTTGCAGAAAATGTCATGGCTACAGCCAATAATATTGTGGCCAATCAATTGCTATTTCGTATTGGTATGACTATCGAACTGATCATGTCTGCCGGGTTGATCGTATTGGCTCTGGCTCTTTATATAATACTCAAACCGGTAAACAAGAATCTTGCTTTGCTTGCACTCCTTTGGAAGTTGGTAGAGGCGACTATAGCGGCTGCAATTGTGCTTGTCTCTTTTATTGCTTTGCAGTTTTTAAATGGAGACGCATATGTAACAGTATTTACTCCAGAGCAGTTACAGGTCCCTGTTGGATTTCTTCTCAACGAACATACTGCACTATATTCTATACCCATGGTATTTCTTGGTCTGGACATGATGGTATTTTCTTATTTGTTTTTCAAATCGAAATATATACCAAGGATATTAGCCAGCTTTGGAATCCTTTCATTTGCGCTTATTTTCATTCACGCTTTAATGTATATTCTTGCACCCGAATACGCAACGATGCCGATAAATCAAGTCATTTTTTGGGCACCGAGCGGTCTTTTTGAAATAATAATTGGTTTATGGCTTTTGTTTAAAGGTATAAATGTCCAACAGGGGGATGACTACATAGAAGAAGCTACCTGAATAAAAAAGAGTACAACTGAAGTATATTCTGTATCTAATTAGGAAAGGGGATATATTGTATCATTTCGGTTTGTCGTCTAATTTTAATAGAAAAGTGACACAAACGGTAGGTCGTTTTTTAAGAATTATGTGCCTGAAACCAACAGTATCTTCAAATCAAAAAAACAAAAACGATACAACTCATCCAACATTCTTCAAAGCAGAAACCGCAGCCTTCTTCAAAAATCCCTTGCATTCGATTTCAATATCACCATTGTTGAGTGAAGAGGACAACTGTCCCATGGGGTCGTCGCTGGAAAGTAAGACTCTTATGGCATCCTCGTTGGCTGAAACAGACACTGTGAAATCAATTCCACTGAGTGAGGAAACTTCCCGAAACTCTGTGATGACACCATCTTTTGTAACAGCTTTTATCTTCAATTTAGTGTTGTCGTTCGTTGCTATCTCAAGTACTATCACATCATTTCCTGTGACCTTCTTGATCAGATCAGGAACTTCATCTATTCCATTGTTGTAGTATGATGTGTATCTTTTCAGATCATCGTAAAGGCTCTTTTCCACAGGCTTTGGCTTAACTACGTTTACATCATTCTCAGAAGAAACTTGTTTTTCAGTATCTTGGGAAACCTGTCTTGAATTGGGATCGGAGCTTGAACCTGAGTGCTTCACATCTTTTGAACTTGTTGCTTTTTCGGTTTCGGATACTGAGATAGGTTCTGTTTCCGACTCGATCAGATCGCCCAGCTCATCTCCGATAATATCCACAAATTCTGCAATTGAAGGACTCGAAAGTGCTAAAATACCGATAAGCACAATTGATGCTAATGTTACTTTCTTAATCACCAAACTCATGTTACCATTAAAAGCTAAGTGTGACACATATATAAACTTCATGTACACAATTATCTGATCTAAATTTCCTCAAAATATCAGAACGATTGGATCATCTGACCCCATCTCACAGCTAAAAGCATAGCTAAGGTGTGTTTATAATTTATTTGTACCACCTTAATTGATCAGAGAGTATTTGAAATTACAGCTCAGTAGTGATCCTCACTTGAATAATAAAAATAGACATTGAAAGGATCAAATGTAATATTCAATGTGGAACTTATAAACGACCCTGATCTCATCCATTTCCTTGTATTCGACTTCAAATTTACCTTCATCTGCAATATATGCCAGGTCATCAAGGTCTTTGAAGATGACCTCACAATTAATGTTCTCTGGAAGCAATGATCTGAAACTATCACATTTTGTGGTAATCTCCTGCATCATCCGTTTTGTTTCACCTGCATCAAAGGTCCCATCATTATCTGGACTATAGATTATTTCGGTTGTCAGTGTTTCTTTGTCCAACAGTGTCATCCAGAATCCATTGATCTGTGAATCTTTTATGATGTAATCTTTTATCTCAAAACTCTTGCTGATCACATTTTTCAATTTTGAACACCTTGCAGTTTTATTGATATTGATCAGTTAAATCAGTTTTCATGAAGTACTCCTGAATGGAGATCCATAAAAAAGTGCTACTGACTGCAGGACATATGACAATGAACCAGCCATGAATCCCTATCAAAGGTGAACTGCTTGCAAACCAGAATAAATAAAGAAGAAATGGTGCTGAAGGTTTGTTTTTCAGCACCCGGTCAAGAATCGAACACCTTTATACATTATTCCATTTCCGCCAAAGGGACCGGACGGGGACTTGCCAGGCTTCCTCCCAGGTATGCCACGGTACCGCAGATCAAACCTATGAACACGGGGTGGATGAGGGGATTGCCAAGGAACTGCCACAGCACCACAGAACCGAAGCTTGCCACAAGGCTGGCAACAAATCCGGTTGAAGTACCACGGTCCCAGTAAAGTCCGAAAATAAGTGGTATGAAGACGCAGCAAGCGATCACACCCATGCTTACAGACACCAGGGGCACTATCATCTGTGGCACATCCATTGCGAAGAATGCCGATACTATGATGATAATAACTCCTACTACCCTTGTCATGCGGAGCACTTTATCATCGGGAGTGGCCGGACGCAGGTACCTTAGGATATCCGAAGTAAGGGCTGTTGTTGTGACCAGCACAATGGCACTCATGGTTGACATTGCAGCGGAGATGGCGGCCAGCAGCACGACACTGTCAAATCCACGGGGCAGCAGTGATGTTGCCAGAAACGGTATCAGACCATCCGGGTTTGTCATGAAAGGAGCCAGTTGCTCCGGGCTGAATACCCCGTGGACCAAGACTCCCAGAGAGAAGATGCATAGAGCATAAATGGTGATGGATATTGGACCATAGATGCCTGCAAAACGCACCACTCTCCTGTCCCTTGCAGAGAACAGCATGATCAGCAGATCGGGTAATGCCAGAAGTCCAAGACTGATGGAGAATGCCATTCCGAAGGTTTTTTGCCATGGTATTGCTGTGCCTCCCATATTCAGCATATCGGCCGGGACCATATCCCATATTGCCATGCCACCACCACTTGAAATAAGACCTGTGTAGAGCAGCACTGCACCCACAATCATGATCAATCCTTGCAAGAAGCTTATCCAGATGATGGCCGGCAGTCCTCCTATCACATAGTAGAGTGCCACAATGACAACAGCTATGAGGAGGCCCTGAACATATGTCACTTCCAGCAATCCCTGGAAAAGGTTGGCACAGCCCTTGAAAATGGCAACCAGGTATACTGTGTACATCAACAGCATGATTCCTGCAAGCAAGACCTTGCCTTTCTGTGAATTGTATCTGCGTTCCAGTAGCTGGGGTACGGTCTTGGCGTCGTACTTCTGAGAGAACATCCATATCCTCGGTGCAATGATGAATGCCAGGCAGGCAAAAGCTACGTGGAAGAATACTCCCCAGATGACCCATGGAAGTCCGGCAATGAGCCCATAGCCTCCACCCCCAAGGAAAGAGGCAGCACTGAAGTAAGCAGCCATATAGGCAATACCTATTACCGCAGGATGCATCACATTCCGGTCCGAGACCGCAAATCCTGAAAAGGTTCCCTGCCTGAGCTTCAGGGAAAGCAAAAGTATCCCAAGTATATATAGTACCAGAAGAACCTGATTAATCATTGTCTTCCCTCAATACGAAAAAGAATGTCGTTGCCAGCATTATTACGATGGCAATCATCAGGTATATGTAGGGCAGGGGCATCAGGATCTCATCTCCCTGCTCTTGTTTTCATTCTTATTAATGGTCTTTTTTAATGCGTTGTATCTCAATGCCAATTACTATCCTCCTCTTTAATGGGCTTCTATATACTTCAATGTGCGATAAAGTACATTCAGAATTTAAAACATTTTTGTTTAATCCCAATGCCAGAGCCTTTCTAAAAGCATTTCACATTCCTTACTTTCATTGAAGGACTGGTAAGTTGGCGTTTATTATCAGGTTTTCTGGCAAAGCCAAAAAAAGAAATGGCAAAATATTTATATTGTATCAAACAAGTGCATAGATCAGCATCAATGTATGAATATGTGCAATGTTTCATGTTCTGGACATGGATCTGCTGTATGATTTGATTTTCTTTTACTATTATCCATTCAAGAGGTATTAAATTGACCAGTAAACGTATATTAATGGGCAACGAAGCGATCGCCTTTGGAGCAATGAAAGCTGGTGTTCAGATAGCAAGTGGCTATCCGGGTACACCTTCCACCGAAGTGATGGAGACCATCGCCTCCCATGCGAACAAATATGGCATATATGCCGAATGGGCCACCAACGAAAAGGTGGCGCTTGAAACGGCTGTCGGAGCTGCCTATTCGGGTGCCAATACCATGGTCACCATGAAGCAGGTGGGGCTGAACGTAGCATCAGATCCCCTCATGAGCCTTTCTTATATAGGAGTAAAGGGCTCGCTTGTCATTCTCGTCTCCGATGATCCCGGCCCTCATTCCTCCCAGACCGAACAGGATACAAGGGCCTTTGGTCACTTTTCAAATATCCCTGTCCTGGACCCGTCCACACCTCAGGAAGCTTATGATATGACAAAGCTGGCCTTCAAGCTATCACATGAGATGGAGATCCCTGTGATACTCAGGACCACGACCCGTGTATCCCATGGCTGTGCTGATGTGATCACCGAGGATATATACCCGGTCTCCCGTGACATCGAAGGGTTCGTAAAGGATCCCCGCTGGACAATATTCCCGAAACTGACAGCTCAAAGGCACCCCTGGCTTGAAGAGCTCCAGGTCAGGCTCTCTGATCGTTTTTCCGAGTACTTCCAGGAGAACTCCTTTAACTCAATATCAAAAGGAAACAGCAAGATCGGCATTGTGGCCTCTGGTGTTTCCTATCTGTACGCAAAGGAAGCTATAAAGGATCACTCTGAAACCTTCTCTCTTTTCAAGGTCGGGACAGTTCATCCCTTCCCTGAGAAAGCAGCCCTTGAATTCCTGGGCCATATAAAAGCCCTCATCGTTATCGAGGAGCTTGACCCATACCTTGAGGAGCAACTCCTGCAATTGATAGGCAAGCATCATCTTGATGTGAACGTACATGGAAAGAAGAACGGTCATTTCCCTGTAAGCGGAGAATATAATGTAGATGTCGTTATCGATGGAGTCAACAGCTCACTTAAAATCATCAACACAGACGTTCCTTCCCTGTCTCATTCATCACCTGCGATCAATAAGGAGAATGTACCTCCCCTTCCCATACGACCTCCCACATTATGTGCAGGCTGCATGCACAGAACAGTCTTCTACGCATTCAAAAAAGCAGCAGGTAAATTGAAGGCAGAAAAGATCAACACCATATTTTCGGGAGATATAGGATGCTATACCCTTGGGAATGCCAAGCCTCTCAACATGGTGGACACATGTCTTTGCATGGGAGCAGGGATAAGCATAGCAGCAGGGCTATCCCATACACATGATTATCAAGAAGGTAATAAAGCAAAACAGGTGGCATTTATTGGCGACTCTACCTTTTTCCATTCCGGAGTAGCCGCCATTATAAGTGCAGTGTACAACAATGCTGACATCACTCTTGCAGTCCTTGACAACAGGACCACAGCCATGACAGGTCATCAACCTCATCCGGGCATTGGTCTGACAGCCACAGGCGTTTCCACAAAGATCATCGATATAGCCGATGTCCTCAAAAGCTGCGGAGTTGACCTTGTCGAGACCATAGATGCCGATGACCTTGGTGAATGCATAGACATTGCAAAAAGGGCCATGGATTTTGAAGGACCTTCTGCTGTCGTATTCAAAGGAAAATGTGTAGGGATTACAAAAGGAGATGGACAATATGTGGTCGATGAAGATAAATGCACACGTTGCAGGATCTGTGTATCTCAACTTGGATGTCCTGCCATATTCTCGCCATCCAACAAACCGCCGGCCATACAGGACAACTGCACTGGTTGCGGTTTGTGTGCACAGGTATGTCCATCAGATGCTATTGTTCTAAAGGAGGATCGACAATGAAATTCGATATTCTTATCGCGGGTGTGGGCGGACAAGGCGTTGTGCTTGCATCCCGGCTGCTTGCAACGGCTGCCATGGATGCTGGTTTGCATGTAACCACCGCTGAGACCATAGGCATGGCCCAGAGGGAAGGGTCGGTTACCAGTCATGTAAGGATCGGGGATGAGGTATGTGGCTCACTTATTCCCTCAGGAAATGCCGACCTCGTGATAGGACTTGAGCCTGCAGAAGCTGCAAGGAACATTCATTTTTTGGGCATGAATGGCAGCATTGTTGTAAATGAGCATGCTGTAATGCCATCTGTAAACGGATCTGTCAAATACGATCCTGATCAGGTCCTTGAATTCCTGAAGAGTAACTGTCAGGATATCATATCCATCGATTTCACACAACTTGCAAAGCAAGCAGGAACCTATCGGGCAGCAAATGTTGCTATGCTGGCAGCTGCTGCAGGTGCCGATCTCATTCCATTCCCTCCGGGGGATATGTGGAATGTGCTTGAGAAGATGGTGCCGGAAAAGTACAGGGATGTGAACAGGAGGGCTTTTGATATGGCCCTTGAAAGGGTCTCAGGTATAAAGAACCCTGAACAACAGGCAATAGATATCTGATATTCCAGAGGTGATGCGAATGTGCAATGTTTGTGTGGATAATGACCTTAAAAAAGCTGCTCCTGACCATGGGGGTGGATGTTCCAGTCTATATGGAGAGGAGCAAACTGTCAAGCTCAAAAAGCTTCTCAAAAGGGTTGTGTTGGGAAGCTCCTTCTATCAAAGAAAGTTCGAAGAAGCTGGAATTGATATCGATTCCATCAAGACCTTGGAAGATATTGCAAGGCTTCCGTTAACAACTAAAGAGGAATTGCGGGATGCCTATCCACTGGGTCTTCAGGCTGTACCGGATGAGGATATAATAAGGATACATTCATCATCAGGTACGACAGGCAGCCCGGTCATCATCCCATATACACAGGGGGATGTT
>NZ_JAUVEY010000131.1:0-6114 GCF_030594565.1 Methanococcoides sp. | reverse complement strand
TTTTTGTGGCCATACCCACGAACTGGAAATTATGCGAGCCAATGATCTATATCGGGGTCATTCCTTTACCCATTTTATGTGCGGCAGTTTGTCCGCTAGTAATCATCCCAAAGATGATAATATGTTCTTGTATTATGAAAATGTGGGTAGCGAGGATATGCATCTGCATCTGATACGAATCTTTTTGGAAATGGGTAAGGTGCATTTCAAACAGGAAAAGGTCTTTTAAAAGAAATGGTGCAGTGAGAGAACCATTATGGAGCGGTTTTTTAGATGGTTGAAAATGGAATTTTGAAATGGACTCAATAATTAAAGATGAGTTCGAAAATTGTCAACAATTTGTTCTATCAATTGATAATCGATGAAAAAATGTTAATGGTAAGTTGTTGATGTATCAGCATGCTGAAATTTTGAAGTTCCAGACATGCCAATACGGTTAGCCCCCACGACTTTTCAACCCCGAAAAGTTAAGGCTTTTCGACAATATTGCTTTAGGTCAAGAGAAACGGCATAACTCTTGACCTTTATTTAATATATATATTTTTTAGTACTTAAAGTAAACGTTGTTAACAATGAATGTATTTTTAATAAATTTGCAAAAAATAATACTATTTATATGTTATCGTATTTTATTGTCTAAACTTCTAATGCGTTGAATTCTATTTTTTTGCTATTGGCACTTATAATGATACCTCTCTCTCAATTAAATTGCTCTTATATATCATGGAAGACTAAATTTATTTGAGTGCGGGAAAACTTCGGCAATTTGCATATATTGTCACGATAGGTAAATATAAATAAGAACTGAAGTAAAGCTACAGGTTGTTAACACCGTTAACCGCACATCAGAGCCGGATAATCTTGCCGGTACATGTACAGCAAGCCGAACGCGATGGGAATTTGTAGCATTTGAAGCTTCACATATCCCGAACGAACAGGTGGTAACTTAATTGGATGAACAGATGAACAAAAAATATCTCGCCAACAAATTATTTGAAACCCAGTTTGCACTGGAAGATCTCAGGGAGATAGTCAGGCAGTCTCTACCTACGGGTATGAGTAATGATCAGTCTGAACGCTACGATGAGATCGTATCTGGTCTTGGCGGCCTTCTTGAGGATCTTGGTAAAAAGAATGGTCAAACACAACCCGTAAAGATCGTGGGTGACCTTATGTGCCGGACAAGGGAAGAGGAGTTCATAAATATCCAGCCTATCCAGGCCGGAGGAAGACTTACCCCTGAAGCACGTAAAGCGGTCATAGCCTATGGGGATGGATACTCTACTTGTGACAACTGCCGAAAACCGTTCAGGCTTGATAAGATCGATAAACCTTCTATCTCAACCTTCCACACGGACCTTGCAGAGTTTGTAGGTATGGACCAGGCACGTGTGGTTCCCGGTGCAAGAAGGGGATTCCAGGCTGTTGCTTCATCGATTATTGAAAAAGGCGACACTGTGGTCGTATCGGCATTTGCTCATTATACTGAGTTCCTTGCCGTAGAAGGTGCCGGAGGTATCGTAAGGGAAGCTCCTGTGAACGAGCACAACATTCTCACGGCTGAATCAGTTGCCCACAAGATCGATGAAGTGAAGAGAGAGACCGGAAAACTTCCAGCTCTCATAATGATCGATCACTTCGACTACCTGTTCTGTAATGAACACGACATCTATGGTATCGGAAAGGTGGCACAGGAATACGGCATCCCGTTCCTCTACAATGGTGCATACACTGTGGGCATCATGCCGGTAAATGGCAAAAAGATAGGTGCGGATTTCGTGGTAGGTTCAGGCCATAAGAGCATGGCATCAGTAGCTCCTTCTGGAGTGCTGGCGACCACTGAAGAATGGGCTGATAAGATATTCAGGACCACTCAAATGGTCGGAGATGTTACCGGAAGAAAATTCGGTATAAAAGAGGTCGAGTTCCTTGGGTGCACACTGATGGGAGCTCCATTGCTGTCAATGATGGCATCGTTCCCGCATGTGAAGGAAAGGACAAAGCACTGGGACGAGGAAGTCAAAAAGTCCAACTACTTCATTAACGAGTTCCTGAGGATCGAAGGAAATGAAGTGCTTAGCGAGTTCCCGAGAAAGCACGCTCTTTCCAAGGTGGATACCACCGGAAGCTTCGATAAGGTAGCAAAGACACACAAACGTAAGGGATACTTCTTCAGTGACGAACTGAAGAAACGCGGAATTGCAGGCGAGTTCCCTGGTGCTACAAGAAGCTGGAAGATGAGCACATACGGACTTTCATGGGATCAGATACACTATCTCTCCGATTCTTTCATCGAGATAGCCGAGAAATACAATATTAACATTAACTGAGGTATAAATAATGACTGACAAAACCTATGGATTAGATACAATAGCATTACACGGGGGCCATGTGCCAGACGCAACAGGTTCAAGAGCTGTTCCTATTTATCAGACAGCAGCATACGTTTTCAATGATGCTGAGCACGCAGCGAACCTTTTTGCCCTGAAAGCATTCGGGAACATCTACACACGTCTGATGAACCCTACCACCGATGTTCTTGAAAAGAGGGTAGCTGCCATTGAGGGCGGTACAGGTGCATTAGGTGTAGCTTCAGGCATGTCTGCCATCACTCTTGCAACCCTTGCGGTAACACAGCTTGGGGATGAGATCGTTTCTGCAAATAATCTCTATGGTGGCACGTACCAGCTCTTCAATCACACTTTCCCCAAACTTGGCAGGAAAGTAAATTTCGTAGATTCAACAAAACCGGAAGAATTCGAAAAGGCCATTACTGAGAAGACCCGTGCCATCTATGTCGAGATAATCGGAAACCCAAAGTTGGATATCCCTGATCTTGAAAAGATAGCTGAGATCGCTCACAATGCTGGTGTTCCGCTTATTGTGGACAACACCGTAGGTGTGGGTATTGCAAAACCGATAGAACATGGTGCTGACATTGTGGTTATATCTGCAACCAAGTTCCTCGGAGGGCATGGCACTTCCATTGGTGGTATAATAGTCGATTCCGGAAATTTCAGCTGGGACAACGGCAAGTTCCCTGAGTTTACCGACCCCGACCCCAGTTACCACGGTCTGAAGTTCTGGGAATCATTCGGCAATATTCCCGGAATGGGAAATCTTGCTTTTATCCTGAGGGTACGCACACAACTTTTGCGTGACCTGGGGCCTGCAATGAGCCCATTTAATGCGTTCCAGTTCATACAGGGCGTGGAAACACTATCTTTACGTGTGAAAAGACATGGTGAGAATGCTCTGGCGGTTGCCCGACACCTTAACTCACACCCGCTTGTTGAATGGGTGAACTATCCAGGTCTTGAAGCCCATCCCTCCCATGAGCTTGCACAGAAGTATCTTAACGGTAGCTATGGTGCTATTCTTGGGTTCGGTGTGAAAGGCGGACTTGAAGCAGGCAAGAAGTTCATCGAGAACGTTGAGCTGCTTTCACATCTTGCGAACATCGGGGATGCAAAGACCCTTGTGATCCATCCTGCATCCACTACACACCAGCAGCTTACAAAGGAAGAGCGTGAACAGACCGGTGTGACAGATGATTTTATAAGGATGTCTGTCGGATTAGAGGATATAGATGACATCATAGCTGATATAGATCAGGCATTGGAGAGGTCGCAGTAAGTATGAGTGAAAGGTCTGTAGGCATTGTGGCAACGAACTACCATACCATAGAAGGTGAGTTCCAGTTAGAAGGCGGTCATACCCTGAAGAACATCAGGGTGGCCTATGAGACCTATGGTAATCTCAATAAGGAGAAAAGTAATGCGATCCTTGTCTGCCATGCTTTAACAGGTGATGCACACGCAGCAGGCAGGCACAGTGGCGATGACATAAAACCGGGATGGTGGGATGACATCATCGGTCCTGGTAAAGCCCTTGACACTGACAGGTATTTCGTGCTATGTTCCAATGTTCTGGGAGGCTGTAAGGGTACTACCGGACCGGCTTCCCTCGATCCTGACACGGGCCGGCAATATGGTATCACTTTTCCGGTCATAACGATGGGGGATATGGTGAATGTCCAGAAAAAGCTGATAGACTATCTCGGCATCACCACTCTCTTTGCAGTAGTTGGTGGTTCCATGGGTGGTATGCAGACGCTTCAATGGTGTGTTGCCTATCCTGAACTTGTAAAGAAAGCGGTGGTCATTGCTTCTACTGCGATCTCATCTCCGCAGCAGATAGCTTTCAATGAGGTTGGCAGGAATGCCATTATCTCTGACCCTGACTGGAATGGAGGGGACTATTACGATGGTGAACCTCCGGTAAATGGTCTTTCCACAGCAAGAATGATCGCTCACATCACTTATCTTAGCGATGCTTCCATGCATGAGAAGTTTGGACGGAAATTGCAACAGGGTGAAAGCTACAAGTTCGATATGTCCAACGATTTTCAGGTGGAGAGCTATCTGAAATATCAGGGAGACACATTTACCGGCAGGTTCGATGCCAATTCCTATCTTTATGTTACAAAGGCTGTGGATTATTTCGACCTTTCAAAGAACGGTTCTCTGGCAGAAGGCCTTAAAGATGTGCAGGCAAAGATGCTGGTAATCTCAATAACTTCCGACTGGCTGTATTCGCCATATCATTCAAGAAAGATAGTCGAAGGTCTTACTGTCAAGGAACATGATGTAAGTTATCGCGAGATCGAATCCAGTTACGGACACGATGCCTTCCTGCTTGAAAGCGGCCAGATCAATTATGTCATCCACAATTTCCTGACCCACACATCCGTTGCTGATGTAATGACCGAAAAGGTTGCTACCATCAGGGAAGGTGTGAGCATTGAGAAGGCTGCAAAGGTAATGTTCGAGGAAGGTCTTACTCATCTGCCTGTCGTTAATGAGAACGACTGTCTTGTTGGTATCGTCACTTCCTGGGACATCTCAAAAGCTGTCGCATTAAAGTGTAGCAAACTGGAGAATATAATGACCAGGGATGTTCTGACGGCTTCCCCTGATGAACCGATAGTAGCTGCTGCCAAGAGACTGGAGCGCCACAGCATCTCAGCTTTGCCGGTAGTTGGCGAGAAGAAAAGACTTATTGGTATCATCGATAGTGAGGACATCAGCCGATTGATCGGTTGATCCTTTTACTTTCGACTTTTAGACTTTTACAGGCATTTCATCTTATGTGATAAAGAATGAAAAAAATGGAGGAAAAAAGTGAATTGTAATGTTGTGCTATGCGATAGCGCCTGGTTATCTCCTGAGCGTATTAGTAGAGTATTTCGTCGGCATAGTGATTCTCATGCTCCTTCTCCAGACAATCCTCGCATAAGAGCACTTCTCTTTGCTCTTCATCTGAGCATTCAATACAACTCCACGTGGCAATAGTCTTCACCATTTGCTCCTCACACGATTCACAGTATCGATATTTTGGTTTGTTCTTAGAAACAACACGAGGATATTCTGTTTCCTTCTCAGGTTCTACAATCTTTTCTAGCGTAATAATATGCTGAATATCATCGCCGAAATCGTAAACATACTCCATCGTATTGCCTTCTATGAGACCAAGTTGATCAATCTGTTTCTTAGCGCCACTACCCCTTCCATCTGGTTCGATTTCGCCGAAGCCTTTTGAGTACCACACTCGACCTGAATAGAATTCGCTCAGATGATCCCATGTATCATGATTGAATGCTTCACGAATGATATAATCAAAATCACCAAGCGTCTGATTGCCCTTAATTTCAATACGGCGCCAAAGCCTTTTCCGGTATTTCAAAGCAGCCTTAAATGCGTATACTTTCTCTTTTTTTATAATTATCACTCTTTGGATGATACTGTTGCGTATATATTATGTTTTTCTTAGCGCAGAGAAGGCAAATATGGGTTATAATATTCCATGACATCAGTTAACATAAATATTTAATTTGATAACAACTGTCAAATTCTATAGGGTTAAAAAATGGAACGTCAAAGTTGGGATAAAAGAGATAATTCATTCCATCTCTTTTTCAGTTTCCAGAACTTTCAATGATATCTTCATTACGGAATCCGGGTTAAGAGATATCGATTCGATACCTTCTTTCACAAGGAACTCTGCAAATTCGGGGAAATCACTGGGTGCCTGACCACAGATCCCGCTGTGCTT
>NZ_JAUVEY010000019.1:0-21719 GCF_030594565.1 Methanococcoides sp. | reverse complement strand
AACACATCGTCCAAAAGCTCATCCAACAGGGAGAGCACCAGATCGCTTTTGCGGGTATCATGGGTAAGGGAAGCCATCCTGCCTATCTGGTCAGAACTGGTCTTCTCCTTAACAGGATCATCATCGATACCTGATGCAGCCATCTTGAGCCACGTACCCCGGGTCTTCCCGAAAACGGAGATAAGTTCCTGAACATCGCGAGCGGCAAGGTCTTCCACAATATCGATACCCATATTGGCAAGTTTTTCCTCCGTTACCTTTCCGATACCCCATAATTTTGCCACAGGCATCTTCCTGAGGAAAACATCCACCTCATCCTCCCTTATAACAGTGATACCGTCCGGCTTCTGACGGGATGATGCCATCTTGGCTATTATCTTGTTAGGACCTATGCCCACCGAACAGGTCAGGCCCTCCAGCCCCTTTACATCTTCTTTGATGCTCTGTGCTATCTGCTGTGCCTTATCAAGATCGCCCCCTGAGGTGACCGTCACTTCAAGAAAAGCTTCATCGATACCGACCTTCTCGAAAAGTTCCCCGTCATTGTCAGCATGAGACCTGAGTATTTCCATTATACTGTCCGAAACTTCAGTATAGAACGGTTTTCTCACCGGCAAAAAAACAGCATCCGGATTGATAGCCTTTGCAAGGCGACAGGGCATAGCGGAGTGAATACCTGCATCCCTTGCAACATAGTTACAGGTACTGACAGCGCCTCCTTCCTCACCACGATTGGAATACATGCAGACCACAACGGCTTTTCCCCTAAGGGAAGGGTCCTCACGCTCTTCGATGGCAGCGTAGAAATAATCCATATCTACATGAAGGATGATTCGGGACATTGTAAGAACTATTATGCATAAAGCCGGTTTAAAGGATGTGGTAAGCGGAGTGAAAATAAAGTTATTGAGGAGGGTTTTTCACTCAAACCAGCCTTGAGGGGCATAGCTTCGAAACCAGACAAACGGTACATTGAGGTTTTTTTGCATCACATACCCTGCGGCCATGAAGGATAAGTGTCATTGACAGATCGTCCCAGTCCTTTTGTTCTGCAAGCTTCATAAGGTCCTGTTCTATTTTCTTCGGGTCAGTGTTCTCAGTAAGCCCCAACTTTCCGGAAACCCTTTTCACATGCGTATCCACTGCAATGCCTTCGATCTTACCGAACCCTCTTGCAAGAACGATATTGGCTGTCTTTCGGGCAACTCCCGGAAGGCTTGTAAGCTCTTCCATGGTATTAGGCACCTTGCCATTGAAATCAGAGAGTATCAGTTGTGATGTCCTTTTGATGTTCTTCGATTTGGAACGGTAAAAACCAGTGGAATAGATCTCTTTTTCAAGTACATCCAGATCAGCCGCAGCAAGAGCCTCCGCATTCGTGTATTTCCTGAACAGCTCATTTGTCACTTTATTGACCTGCGCATCGGTACACTGTGCCGAAAGGATAGTAGCTATCAAAAGCTCGAACTCATTACTGTAATCCAGCTCAGGTTGAGGGTCAGGATATTCATTTTTTAGGATAGACCATATAAGGCCAAAGTTTGCAGTATTGTCCATCACTATCGCCGGAGAATCTTTGTTAACACCATACAAAACGTTTTGCATGAAACGTCTAAAGCATATTTATATGATACTACAAAAATAACTACTGGAGGAGAAGGAGGATGTTGTCGTAGTGATCGAATATTTTTTAAACCTGGTGGATACCGCCCCGGATAGGCTGATCCTTCTGAAAAGCATTGACGAGATCGTATGGGGACTTCCCCTGCTTACACTACTTGTCGGGACCGGAGTTTATCTTACATTGCGTCTTGGCTTTATACAGGTATTCAAATTACCATTGGCATTGCGTTATGTCATCAGGCCGGACAGATCGGACAAGAGCTACGCAGGAGACATTAGCAGTTTTGCAGCCCTTACCACCGCCCTTGCAGCTACCATAGGCACAGGCAATATTGTAGGAGTTGCCACAGCCATCAAGGTTGGAGGGCCGGGGGCACTGTTCTGGATGTGGCTAGCAGCATTTTTCGGAATGGCCACCAAATATGCCGAATCCATGCTGGCTGTCAAGTACAGAAAGATCGATGAGAATGGACAGATGTCCGGCGGTCCGATGTACTACATCACAAAAGGGCTTGCCGGAAAGTTCTATGCACGTCCTCTTGCGGGTTTCTTTGCATTCAGTGGAATAGGAGTTGCATTCTTTGGGATCGGTATCTTCCCACAGGTAAATGCCATCGCGGATTCAGCTGCCATCACGTTCAACATTCCCCCCATCTACACGGCTGTGATCATCACGGTCCTTGTGGCTTTGGTCACCATCGGAGGAATAAAGAGCATTGCCAGAGTTGCACAGGTAGTTGTTCCGTTCATGGCCATCGCTTATGTTCTTGGTTGTCTGCTCATCATCTTTACCAATCTGGAGATGCTTCCCGACACCATAAGACTGATAATAGTATCTGCTTTCACTCCAACGGCAGCCACAGGAGGCTTTTTGGGAGCTTCGATGTTACTTGCGGTACAGCTGGGAATTGCAAGAGGGGTTTTCTCCAATGAATCAGGTCTTGGAAGTGCGCCCATAGCAGCCGCAGCAGCAAAGGTGAAAGAACCTGCAAGACAGGGGCTTATTTCCATGACAGGAACATTCTTTGACACCATCATCGTCTGTACGATGACAGGAATAGTGCTTGTGATGACAGGCTCCTGGACAAGTGAATATGAAGGTGCCTACATGACCTCATACGCATTTACCACAGGCCTTGAGAGCGTTGGAGCCTATATTGTAGGCATAGGGCTGATCTTCTTTGCATTTACCACCATACTTGGATGGAACTATTACGGGGAAAGATGTGTAGAGTTCCTTGTTGGTGTCAAGGGCATACTTCCTTACAAGATAGTTTACATATTGCTAGTTGGAGGTGGGGTCTACCTTACCCTTGAGACCATCTGGATACTGGCAGATATCGTGAACGCATTGATGGTGATACCAAACCTCATAGCTCTTCTTGCTTTGCGGAAGGTTATCGTCAGTGAGACCAGGAAATATTTTGAAGATATAGAGAAAGAGAGCTAAGGTTGCTGAAAATTATTGAGAATTGATAGAACTGAAGGTCCGATAGGAAAAATAAGAAAATAAAAAGAAAAGAGGAACGGGTTTACTGTAACCCGAACTTCTCGATATTAGCGTCAGCGAGTGCCTGTATCTTCTTGATCATCTCGTCTCCACCTTCCATTGTGAAAAGGTGCTTGAAACGGCGCTGCATCTTAAGATAGTCCTCGACCGGTTTTGGGTTCTTGATCTTCTTAGCCTTGGTGAGCTCACCATCTTCCATCTCATAGAGTGGCCAGAGACATGTTTCGACTGCCAGCTTTGCGATCTCTATGGTCTTGGAGCTATCGAATCCCCATCCGGTAGTACATGGTGAATGTGCGTGCACGTAGGTAGGACCTTCGACATCGACAGCTTTCTTGACCTTCCTTATCATGTCCTTTGGATATCCGATGGATGTTGTTGTAACGTATGGAGAACCGTGTGCTACCATGATGGCTGGCATGTTCTTCTTTGGACGAATGTTACCAAAGGATACCTTACCTGCCGGACTGGTTGTGGTCGAAGCTGCAAATGGCGTTGCACCACTTCTCTGTACACCAGTGTTCATGCATGCCTCATTGTCGATACAGACGTATGTGAAGTCGTGTCCACGCTCGAATGCACCGGATATGGAACGCATACCGATATCTAGGGTTGCACCGTCACCGCCCATTGCGATGATCTTGGTCTTGCCAAACTCGCCCTTTGCTTTGAGAGCTGCCTCAACGCCTGAAGCGACTGCTGCGTTGTTCTCAAAAAGGGAGTGTATAAATGGGACATTCCAGGAAGATTCCGGATATGGAGTGGTCATGACCTCAAGACATCCGGTAGGACTTACAACGATACAGTCCTCGCCTGCTGCCATGAGAGTGAACTTTGCAGCTATTGCGTCACAGCAACCTGCGCATCCCCTATGTCCTGCTTGTAAGAGTGGTTTCATAACAATTCCTCCTTCAGGTCGGTGAACTGACTTTCGACAGTGATACCTGAATCAATTACTTTCTTTGCTTCGTCAACGATGGCCTCCATGGTGCTCATTGGGATATCACGACCCCCATGACCTATCATGAAACCGATTATAGGAATATTGACATTTGTGTTGTACAAACTTCCCTTTGTCTCGGTGAACAGTGCACCCTCATTGAGGCCAAGGGAGATGTTCTTGTCCAGTGCAACAACTACTTTAGCGCCCTTGATAGCGTTCTTAATAGCTTCTGCAGGGAACGGACGGAAAGACCGTACCTTTAAGACACCTACCTTGACACCCTGTGCCCTGAGCTTGTCAACGACATCCTTGATGGTACCAACAATAGAGCCCATTGCCATGAGAATGATATCAGCGTCATCTGTCTCGTATTTGTCGATAAGACCACCATAGTGTCTGCCGAAGAGGTCATAGAACTCATCTGCAGCATCCTCTATGACCTTCAATGCCTTGTTCATTGCCTGCTGCTGCAGGTATCTGAACTCAGTGTAGGAATTAGGATCTGCAAAAGCACCGAAGGTCTTAGGGTTCTTCGGGTCGAGCTTGAACTTTGGCTCAAATGGTGGCAGATATTCTGCTACGAGATCTTCGTCAAGAAGGACCACAGGTTCATAGACATGTGACAGAATAAAACCGTCAAGACATGCCAGTACCGGAAGCAAGATATCTGGATCTTCAGCGATCTTGAATGCCTGTGCGGTCATGTCAGATGCTTCCTGAGTGTCCTCTGCGTGAAGCTGTATCCAACCGGTGTCTCTCTGGGAAATGGAATCCTGGTGGTCGTTCCAGATGTTAATAGGAGCACTTACAGCCCTGTTCACAACGGTCATTACAACAGGTAATCTCATACCTGAGACGTTGAAAAGAACCTCGTGCATGAGTTCAAGACCCTGGGATGTGGTCGCAGAATAACTCCTTGCACCTGCTGCGGAAGAACCGACAAGTGCGGAAATTGCGGAGAACTCGGATTCCACGTTGAGGTACTCACAGTTTGGTATCTCGCCATCAGCGATGAACTGGGAGATATCCTCTACAATATGGGTCTGTGGTGTAATAGGATATGCGGAAATGACATTTGGCCTGCATGCTTTTACAGCATCTGCAACAGCATACGATCCTTCAACAACGACCATATCCTTCTTGTCATTCTCAAAATTTCGTTTCATTTATTTCTCCTCCAGAACCATCTCAATAGCGTCCTTTGGACATTCGTTCGCACAAATACCGCATCCTTTACAGAAATCATAGTTGAACTCAAAGAAACCGTCATCTCTTGCATCGACTGACATGTCCGGACAAAGAAGTTCACAGAGTTTGCATTTGATACATTTGTCATAATCAAAAACTGGTCTGAATGTTCTCCAGCCACCGGTCTTGTTGACAAGAGTGGAGCCTGGTTCACAAACGCCTCCTGGTAAAATTGTCATAATTTAAGCCTCCGTCATCATATCGTAAGCTTTCTGGATAGCTTCTGCGTTCTTTTCACCGACTTTACCCGGAAAACGCTCCATAACGGCATTCTTGATGGATTCCGGATCGATAAGACCGGAAGCACCGGCGAAAGCACCTAAAAGAACAGTGTTAACAATAGGTCTGCCGATGATGTCAAGAGCGATCTTCGTAGCGTTGACGGTCATGATCTTTGCATTTGTGTTAAGATCGAAATGTTCCGGCTCAAAGTCACTGTTAATAAGAATAACACCATCATCTTTTGCACCGCTCTCTACACTGACCACTTCAAGAAGGGTTGGGTCCTGAACGATAACATAGTCTGGCTCGTATACCTGTGCCCTTAGCCTGATCGGGTCGTCATTGATCCTGGTGAATGCCTGAACAGGTGCACCACGGCGCTCGACACCGAATGCTGGAAAAGCCTGGCTGAACTTTCCATCAGCGAAAGCTGCAACCGCAAGCAATTCAGCAGCAGTAACGGAGCCCTGTCCACCCCTACCGTGTATTCGTATTTCTTTCATGTATTATTCTCCTATGACAGTGCGTGTATAATTGTACGATAATAGCAGTCAAAGTGTTTTTCAGATGGTAACGGATCGATAGCCAAGAGGGATCGGCAAAAAAGTTACCATCGTGGAGGTGACTGTTCCTCCACATACATCGACTGCCAAAAATATATATAGCAGTCTAAATGCAATGTTTAATTGTGTACAATCCTAATCTTATTTAGTCTTTTGGTGAATTGATCGAACAAAGTCCTCAGAAAGATCACTCATATTTGCTCAAAAATACAATGCAAAGACCATGTTAGACAATAACACGCATATACACGGGAATAATATAAAAATACACCAAAATATCACACCAATTCTTTTTCACACATATTCTTAACAAACTCTACAATAGAGTCTCTTGAATCCGCATATCCTATCTCGGAACGCATGCTTCGACTTCCTTTCAACCCTCTCGTGAACCACTGTACATGTGCTTTCAAATTAATATGCGAGGACAGGTCGAACTTTTCCAAAAGATCCAGATATTCCAGAAGGTCATCTCTTTTCTGCTCACATCCACACTCGAGGATCACCCCATCGTCCAAATATCTGGATATACGATAGAACACGTGAGGATCACCCATTGCAGCCCTGCCTACCATCAATCCATCACATCCGGTATATTCCAGCACCTTTTCAGCAGATGCGCCATCCCTGATATCGCCATTGGCTATCACTGGAATGGAAAGCTCTTCTTTGATAAGCTTTGCATAACTATGGTCAGCAGTCCCGCTATAACCCAGTTCGCGGGTCCTCCCGTGGACAGTGATACCACAAACCCCCGCATCCTCAAGCCTGTGTGCGATATCAAGAGTGGCTGCACGGCTCTCCAGCACACGTATCTTTGCAGTTACAGGAGTGTCCACCCCTTCACAAAGAGTTGAGAACATATCGCTGACACGTTCAGGAGAATCAAGCAGTGCAGAACCACAGCCCGCATTGGTGATCACCGGGGCCGGACATCCAAGATTAATATCGATTATAGCCGGATGGAACATATCTTCGAGAACAAGTGCAGCTTCCGTGACCACATCCGGAGAATTGCCGAACAACTGCACACCAAAAGGACGCTCTTCATCACAGGTCATCCCACGCAGAACGGAACTGTCATTTCCATGCACAACAGCATCCGAACTTATCATTTCAGTAAAACATAGGGAAGCACCATATTTCTTGCACATGAGACGAAATGCCAGGTTCGTGACCTCTGCCAATGGTGCAAGCAAAAGATCTCCGGGAAGGTCAACTCTGCCAAGTCTCATATTGTCAGTTCACACAAAGACATACTGATATATAAAATCAAATACTTGACAGTTCCATTTACCCTAATATACTATAATCCATACAAATGTAGTATAATAAGAGAACTACATGTATAACCATTGCAGGAAGTGCTAAAATAAAGATCATAGCGTTTGTAGGAATGCCGGCATCAGGAAAATCCGTAGCATCCGAAGTAATAGTAGATTCAAATGTCGATGTTGTTAACATGGGCAATGTCATACGCGAAGAAGTGAAAAAGAGAGGACTTGAGCCGACCGATAGTAATACAGGCGGTGTTGCGAACGACCTTAGAGCAAAGGAAGGAATGGATGCAGTTGCCAAACGCTGCGTTCCAATGATAGAGGCTCTGGGCAAAGAACTTGTTGTGGTTGACGGAGTAAGAGGTATTGCAGAAGTGGCTTTCTTCAAGGAACACTTTGGAGAGGACTTTACCCTTGTTTTCATCGATGCACCCCTGGAATTGCGGTTTGAAAGGGTTACAAGTCGTGGAAGAAGCGATGACATGACCGATATCGAAGCCCTGAAGCAAAGGGATGAGCGTGAGCTTGGATGGGGACTTGCAGAAGCTATCAAAGTAGCCAATATCACCGTTGATAACATAGGCACCATCGAAGAGTTCAAAGAGAAGATAAATACGATACTGGAGCAAGCATGATAAACGTCAGGGTAAGTGTTATTGTCAATCCTACAGAAGATGAGGAAAAAGTAGCCGGAGCTGCCAGGAACATGTTCCCGGAAATAGAGCTCGAGATGCATGAGAGGAAATATGGCAATTTCCTTGAAGGCGAAGGAGATATCAATTCACTGAAGAACATACACGATCTTTTTAGAAAAGAGAGGATCATCGACACCGCTCGGACCCAGCTACAGAAGAACAGATGGGGAGAGCCTGAAAAGACCTTCTTTATGCTCAACAAGCAAGTTGCCACGATCGAAAGACTGAACTTTCCGGCAAAGGAAGAAACCCTCGGATCCATCCAGGTTGAGATAAATGCCGATAATGAAGAAGCAATGGACATTCTCATGGAGTGGCTTACACCGCCGACCGAAGATGGAGTTCCCCTCTTTGAGCCGGACATGCCGGAACTATAAGGTGTTGGCATGAACATCGACAATCTGAGCTTTTCCTCAAATTCCGCCCTCAGCGATTCTTTCGAATGGGTCTATGAGCTCGAGGACATAGGATACACCGGATGGGAGATCGTTCAGGAAGGAAGCCAGTGCATCACCAGTGAGAACCGGCATAAGATAGTGGAAGTACTGGAAACCACCAACCTTTATCTCTCGATGCACCTGCCGTTCTCTGACATGAACCTTGCAGGGCTTAATCCCGGGATACACGCAGAGGTGCTCAGGCAGATGAAGCATTACCTTTCCCTTGCCTCAGACCTTGTTGAGCTTGCAGTGGTTCACCCAGGATACCTGTCCCCCTATGGTGGAAAGGTACCTGAGAAGGCATGGGATATGAACATAAGGTCCATACAGGAACTCTGCGATACCGCCGATGAATATGGGATCTCGATAGCCGTTGAGAACATGCCAAACTTCCCCATGATATTTGGCAGGGAACCCAATGAAATGCTCAGGATGCTTTCAGATATCGATAGAGAGAATGTAGGAATGACACTGGATGTAGGTCATGCCAACACCTCTGCGATGGTGGAAGGATTCCTTGATGAATGCATCAATAAGATAATTCATGTGCATATCCATGACAACATGGGAAAAAGAGACGAGCATCTTCCCACAGGCAGTGGGACGGTAAACTGGGAATATGTGAAAAAGGGATTGGAAAACTATCAGGGAAGAATGGTGACCGAACTGAGCGATCTCGAGGAAGGAAGAAAGAGCATTGAGTTTTTAAAGCAGCTCTGAAACTGTTATGATCAATACCTTGAAACCCAACCACAGATATCAATAACTATTCAGATCATCGGTTTCAATCATCCATTCTGCCGTGACGCCTGTCGATATCATCCATCATATCCAGCATCTTCCTGATAGCTGTACGGATGGCATCGGACTGGTTCACGAACTTTTTATCATCGCCAACGTGCTTGTTAAGATCAGCAAGCAATTCCTGGGGAATGTCAACACTTACTTTTGGCATTATTCTCACCTTAGTTCAAAAGAATTCAAAGGAATTTCGTTCTACATAAACAACGATATATTATAACAATATGCCATAACGGGATGTAACAACTATACGTATTGGTAATTGTAATATGAAAAATGATGGACTATAACTTTATGGAACAAAGATAAAAGAACCCACATGAATTAAGCGGGCCGGAAGGGATTTGAACCCTCGGCCGATGGATTAAGAGTCCATCGCTCTGCCTGACTAAGCTACCGGCCCACAGTATGTGTGAGTAGCTCCCCCTACGTATTACCCATATATATACATATCGGAGTTGAGGAGAAAATCCCCTCAAACGTGCTTCACAACACAACTTGAAAGGCCAATTATCTCCACAATATCACTGTTATCCGGACTCTGTATGATCATTTGCCCTTTTTTGAGGTAAGGGATACGCGTCTCATATTCTTTCTTCACTTTCATGGCACTTATCGCAGCATCATTGGAAAGGTTCAGTATCACCCTGGAATTTATCTGCTTGAACACAGTATCATCGATATCCTGAGGGTCCTGTGTGATAAGGAACAGCCCTAATCCCTCTTTACGCCCCTGACGGGCAGCATCTGCGAACTTGGAAATGATGCGCTTTGAATGTTCCCCCGAACCTCTTGCAAGATAACGGTGAGCTTCATCCAGCACCAGTATCAGAGGAGTTTCCTTTACCACCGTATCACCGGAGGTATTCAATTTGTTATCCACAGCTACGGTCATAAGAGTCAAGGTGATGAGATCACGTATTCTCGTACTTGAGATGTATTCCGTAGGGAAGACACATACCTGCCCCTCTTTGAAGATATCGGCAAGCATTTCGGTTATAGGGGTTGCCGGCTGGTCGAACACCCTTTTGAACGAGTTGTTCTTCACCTTCCTGACAAGACCGTCATAGGAAGCTTCATGCACCTTACCGTTATCAACATAACTGCCCCGGACCCCCTCATCACTGATGTGGTCGATGAAACCGCCATAGGTATGTGCACCCGGCCTTTTAAAGAAATCCTCAAGCAACAGTTCCAGTCCGATGCCCTGTAGCTCCGTGAGTCCGGCAGCAGCTATGAGCCAGGAATTGTTCCTCACCATCTCGAAAGGAATGGTGAATTCCACTTGCTGTGCACGGGACCTGCCATTGTATGAATGCCCATCCACCTTAGCTACGAAGGTCTTTGTGGAGGGAACGCCACCAAACTCCACGTCTTCGGAGTGCATGTTGTGCTCATCCGAAGAGGTTATTTCAGGATTGTCCTCAAGGAACTGCGAATATTCATCCTGCGGGTCCATTATAACGACACATGGACGCAGCTTCTTCTTGCTGCCGTCACCAGTATCACGGACATTATATCGGTTATCCGGGCTCATGAACTGGCGCAGGATGTTCTTTGTAAGGAACGTCTTTCCGGTACCGGTACTGCCGCAGATGAGCATATGCCTGAATATCAATGGATCACCCATTGAGTAGTCGTTCCGGAGATAGTAAGGCACTGTAGGAGGGGAAGCGAGGGTTCGCACGACCTCACCACCGACACTCAAGTGCCCGAGGAATATACCTTCCCTTGGAATGTTCAGACCGGTCTGTATCTTCAGTTTTTCCGTCACAGGCAGAATAGGTGTGTTCGGACGCGGGATACGGTCTGCCATGCGTCGTGTCAATGAATCTTCATTTCCTGGAGATTGTTCATACAGTATGCAGATGGGTTCAAGATAAGCAAGGAACTTGTAGTCCAGTTCTGCCGTAGTATTGCTTTTGAGCATACGGCGTGAATGGATCTCTGTTGCATCGTCCACTTCGAACTGCTGCTGATATTGAAGCTTCCATATCCTTGCGAAAAGATTCTCATCCCCATAGGGAACGATCACATATGTCCCCAGGCGCACCACATTTCTGTGGGAAGTTGTGATGTAGCCAGTGATCTTTGAGCCCGATTCGGTGACTTCGAGAGGTTCGAACCCTGTGGTCACGATACCGAAAGCAGCATCTACGTCACTTGTATCATGCGTTACTTCAACACTATATTCCTCGAAGTCGAAATTACCGGTCTGTTCCGGTGCATCCTGCACATCCGTTCCAATGCTACTGTTCTTCGCATAGGCCAGCAGGTCTGAATTATCATTCATCTGTCATGTCACCCCATCTCTCTATATTATAAGTATTGTCGAACCGTTGCCCTTTGAACATACCCTTTACCAACTCCTTTTCCGACCGCCCGATCTTCGCAAGGGAATCTACCTTTGAGAGAGTTGTCGGAATGCCATTGACCGAAATATCAAAGAGGACTTTACGGGTTATAAGGTCCCGCACGGACTCATCTTTCGTGAAACCGTATGGAGCCTCTACTTTGAAAAGGACATCAAGCATTGGAACATATATCACAAAGAAAGTTATAGCATAATCCTCCGGGTCGTGATCATGGCGAAGGTCGATGTCTAACATCGGAGATGTGCTTTTTATCATGCCCTCATAGAATTGGTTAGGTTGCAGGAACCAGTTGGTGTAGGTTATCCAACGGCCGTTTCGTCCATTATCGCCTTTTCCGAGGGACAGAACATTCTTAAAGAACTGAGAATCCCTGAGCCAGGGAAGGTGTTTCATTCCTTTTTTGTCCCTGAGGGTTATCATTATCTGCATGTCTTCGGGATTTTTTACAAACCCGATAAGAGGCATGCCCTTTTTCATGTGATGGTCCATGATATCAATGTAGTTCTGGAGGATCTTCTTTGCGACAGGGTCCTCTTTTATCCTCACTTCTTTTGATTCCACCACCATCCAGTACATTAACTGTTTAGGATATATCGGACCATCCATTATGAAGAAGCCCTTGCTGTCAAAACTATCCATCATCCAGAGAATGTGCTCCGATTCACAGAGATATAGGGCAATGTTGTGCACCATACGATCCACCCTTGTTTTGAGCAGGTCTGCCCCTATTCGGACTATCTTTGAACGTCCCTGCCCGTCATCAAAAGTACCCCAGCCGGAGGTCGTGTCGATGGTCACGAGAGGACTTGGCGAATATGTTGCCGCTACGATGGTCCGCTTGGAATGTAATTCGAAGTCAGAAGGTGTCGATGCGATCCCACCATGGCAGATGTCCACATAGAGCCCGCTTCTAAATGCCATGGGGTTAGTGCTACCACTATCACAGGAGTATGTTATATCGAAAGGATCATTTGTAAGGGACATGTTGTCAATGTTCACTTTTGAACGAAACGTCTTCCCAAGTGATTTAAGTATCAACTTCCCATCATGTCCCAGTTCATTGAGCATATTTAAAAGATCGGGAAGCTCTTCAGTGCTATCATCTTCTGCGGACATCCCTATGCGATCTGCCATTTCCGACATGATCTTTATGTGAACCGGTTCAAGGGTCATGGAATGTAGATGAACAGGAACATAGATATATTTGTTTATTCTGTTATAGAATACAAATATATGGCAATATGACACTAATTGATGTCAGAACACAATACAAAAGTCCCGTAAAGTTTAACTATAAACATTACATCTAAAGGGAACCTATAGCATTGAGTTTACCGGTCACATTTGTACATTTGTGACCATTAATACAATAATGGACATCAAGAGGCACTAAGTGCCTCAAACATATATTAATAATAAAATTATAATGAGGATTGATAATGGGTAAAACAGGCAGCATTAATTGGGTTAAGGTAAAAGGAAGGAAAGGAAAAATAATCAAAGTGCAGAGAGCTTTCGGAGCAAAGGCACACCCAGGACCAGCACAGAGATTCAGCAGCAGCGGTGCTAAGAGAAGGTTCCTCAAGAGATCACCAAAATCTATTGTAAACTGATCTTACTATTTTAAAGGGCTGCATTGCAGTCCTTTACACAATAGTTCCCTTAATGGGACTAAACTTTTTTTTGAGCGGAAAGATTCCGATTATTGCATTTCCATTAGCAGCTGCTTTGTATCATTAGCAGTAGCAGTAGTGAGACCACAGTTAGGGAGCACTCTGATAATTATATATGAAGGAAGCTTCTCAAAGTAATCATAAATCACAGATTCAGTAAGCTTTATATAGAACTACAAACATGTAAAAACGACCTGAATTCCAGGAAATTATATTGATCTATGTTTAATATAGGAGGTTAAAACACATGGCAGGACAGATGTCAGGACAGCCTATCTTCATTTTAAGAGAAGGTAACCAGAGAACAAGAGGCAGAGATGCCCAGAGCAACAACATCATGGCTGCAAAGGCAGTCGCTGAGGCAGTAAGAACAACACTTGGTCCAAAAGGTATGGACAAGATGCTTGTCGACTCCCTTGGAGATGTAGTTATCACAAACGATGGCGCAACTATCCTTAAGGAAATGGATATCGAGCACCCAGCAGCAAAGATGATCGTAGAGGTCGCTAAAACACAGGACGATGAAGTCGGAGACGGAACAACTACCGCCGCTGTCATTACCGGTGAGCTCCTCAAGAAAGCAGAAGAGATGATCGAGCAGGACGTACACCCAACAATCATCGCAGCTGGTTACAGAATGGCTTCAGTAAAGGCAGGAGAGATCCTCAAGGGCCTTGCAAAGAAGGTAACCATCGACAACAAGGATATCCTCACCAGCATTTCCGACACAGCAATGACCGGAAAGGGCGCAGAGGCAACAAAGGACGTACTCTCAAAGATCGCTGTTGACGCAATCGTAAGCATCGTTGACAGGGACAATGGAAACACTGTCGAGATCGAGAATGTCAAGGTCGAGAAGAAGGTCGGCGGACGTATCGATGACTCCGAGCTTATCGAAGGTATGATCCTTGACAAAGAAAGGGTACACGCTAACATGCCAAAGAAGGTAGAAGGCGCAAAGATCGCACTCCTCAACAGTGCTATCGAGCTCAAGGAAACAGAGGTTGACGCTGAGATCTCTATCACATCTCCTGAACAACTTCAGTCATTCCTCGACCAGGAAGAAGCCATGCTCAAGAGCCTTGTTACCAGTATTACAAAGACCGGTGCAAACGTTGTATTCTGCCAGAAAGGTATCGATGATATGGCACAGCACTACCTTGCAAAGGAGGGTATCTTTGCAGTAAGGCGTGTCAAGAAGAGCGACATGGAGAAACTTGTACGCTCCACAAGTGCTAAGCTCGTAACCAACATCGAAGAGATGACAGCAGAAGACCTTGGTGCAGCAGAACTTGTCGAAGAGAAGAAGATCGGTGGCGACAGCATGACCTTCATCACAGGCTGTGTCAATCCAAAGTCAGTATCCATCCTCCTCCGTGGCGGTACAGAGCACGTTATCGACAACATCGAGAGAGCACTCAACGATGCACTTCGTGTAGTCGCTGTAGCTATCGAAGATGAAGAGCTTGTTGCTGGCGGCGGAGCACCTGAAGTAGAGGTTGCACTCAGACTCAACGAGTATGCATCAACCCTCAGCGGAAGAGAGCAGCTTGCAGTCAAAGCATTCGCAGAAGCACTTGAGGTCGTTCCAAGAACCCTTGCAGAGAACGCAGGTCTTGACCCCATAGACATGCTCGTAGAACTTCGTGCACACCACGAGAGAGGCATAAAGACCGCTGGTCTTAACGTCTACTCCGGCACTGTCATTGACATGTGGGAAGAAGGCGTTGTTGAGCCACTCAGGGTAAAGACCCAGGCTATCAACTCCGGTACAGAAGCAGCAGTAATGATCCTCAGGATCGACGACATCATTGCATCATCCAGAGCACCACCAATGCCAGAAGGCGGCGCGGGTGGAATGGGCGGCATGCCTCCAATGATGTAAGTTCAATGGAACAATAACATACCAGGGCGTATTTTACGCCCTGACCTACTTTTTTTATTAATACAGAGCTGACCGAGCAGCTGTAGCTTTATATTTCCAATAAACTTAAACTGTAACTGCTCAGAACATTAAAACAATTATTATATATAATGAATGTATTTTTATACGCATATGATGAATAATAGTATGGTGTATTAATATGCGAGATATAGAGGAATCAATACGAAAAGGAAATGATTTTGAACATTACATAGCTCGTCTTTTTGATGAAAAGGATCAATTCACAATTGTTTCATGGACAACAGACATAATGAGAAAACATCGAAATATAAAAGTAGAAGATGATAAAAACCCCGATCTGAAAATAAGAGATAATAGAGATAAAGAGTTCTTTGTAGAATGTAAATTTAGATCAAACCTTTACAAAGGAGCATTAACATGGTCAAATAGATATCAACTCGAAAGATACGAAATCGATGAGATGGTAAATGAATACTTTGACGAAACTCCTACCTACGTCATTATTGGACTATATGGAGATGCAAACCAACCAGACCACCTATATGGGATACCACTTAAAGAAATTCAATACCCAAAACTGTACCCATCAATATTCGAAAAATATGAGATTGATACTAATTTTAAATATTTGAATAACAGCGATAAGGAGTACATGCTATAAAATCAAATACTGATTTTCGCAGTGATGTGACCATGTGACAAGACTTCAGTAGAGACAGAATAGTATGGCAAAATCATTAGCAAAACCTCCTGACAATTTAAATTATGAAAAAAAAACTAAAAAACGTAAATCGGAACAGTTAAAAAACGATTTCAAATTTCTAACTCAATCCCAATCGGACAGTGGTCCGAACCCATCACATCAGACAAAATATAAGCAGACCTTATCCTGTCCTTCAGGCCTCCACTGGCAAAAAAATAATCGATCCTCCAACCAACATTCCTATCCCTTGCCCGGGTCTTCATGTCCCACCAGGTATAATTTCCAGGTCCCTGCTCGAACATACGTAAGGTATCAAGATAGCCATGACCCAGGAACGTATCGATCCACTCCCTCTCCTGCGGAAGAAAACCCGATGACCTCTCGTTCTGTTTAGGGCGTGCGAGATCGATCTCCTTGTGAGCAGTGTTCACATCACCACAAATAATTACGTTCTTACCGGCATCTTTCATCGAATCGGCAACTTCCATGAACGCATTATAGAAATCCATCTTATATTCCAATCGTTCATCTGAAGCCTTACCATTCGGAAAATATATATTGAACAAAACAAAATCCTCGAACTCTGCAATGAGGGTCCTTCCTTCCCTATCGAACCGGGGAACTCCAAGCCCATACTTTACCTCGACCGGCGGGACCTTAGTATAGATCCCAACACCACTGTAACCCTTCCTTTCAGCAGAGAAAAAATAAGGTACATAGCCATGAATATGCCTCAGCTCTTTTGGCAATTGTATTTCTGTAGCCTTCGTCTCCTGAAGACAGAGAATATCCGGCTGTGTGGCTTCCATCCATTCGACAAACCCTTTCTTTAACATTGACCTCAGGCCATTCACATTCCATGAAAGAATATATATAGAAGCCATTTACTCGCCCCCATCCACCGTTCCACTTTTCATTCCAGCCTTGCCATCCGCTTTTGCCAGAACCACTTCCGTGGACTTTATAATTGCAAATACCTCATCGCCTTCCTGAACATCGAGTCTATCCAGCATATCGGAAGTAATGATAGATGTCAGAACTTCAGGATCTATCTCGATCTTCACTTTAGAAACGAGATCCCCTTTCTCGATATCGAGGACCCGTCCGGACAACTTGTTGTGTGCAGACAATTTGAAAGAGATGTTTTCCAGAGAAGTTTCATCCCCAAAGGTCATATCAAGAAAGGACCTGCTTTCCTCATACTCACTAATGAGCTGTTTCCCGTAATCGGTCAGAAAGGTTCCCTGCCCTTTTCCACCCCTTACAGTGGTCACCACTTCATGCCCAACGCGCTCGTTCATTTTTTTCAGAATAAGCCATGCATGTTTGTAGGATATGCCAAGTATTGAGCATGCCTTCCTTAATGAACGCTCTTCATCGATGGCTTTTAGAAGTTTTACCTTCCCGGCACCAATGATAGGTTTTCCATCTTCGGTCAGCCAGACCTTAGTTCTCATTTCCAGAAACAACATCCCCCTTTCACTCAAGGCACTTAAGAATGTCTTCCGGCTGATATCTTGGTTTTATTATACGAGTCCTGCCACGCATACCCTTACCGGAAAAATCAGCATCCACATACCTTGCTTCACTAAGCTTGTTGACCATATCATAAAAACGTGTGTACCCAAGATCGGTCTTTTCGTGGAAAAGTTTGTAAAGGTCACCGGTCTGCACATCCTTGTTCTCTGCTATCAGGCAGAGCAATGTCCTCTCATCCGGTGCGAGGGACTGGACACTTCTGCGAAGATGCAGCAATCTGGAGGTATCATAGGCCTTTTCCACATCTTCGACCAGGATGGTCTTGCTTGCACGCCTCTCGGCATTCAGGCCAGCACGCTTCAAAAGATCGATTCCCACACGCAGATCCCCTGTAAGATCGACATATTCAACTATCGCATCCCTCACATCATCCAGCATCACATTAGGATAGAATGCAAGATCGATCCTGCCCCCGATAATATCCTGAAGTTCACTGTAATTGTACCGGGGGAAAGCTATCTCTTCAGGAAGAAAAACGGAATTGACCTTAGGGTCGAACTGATAGAGCTTTCCCGTATCACTCACAATTGCAATGACACCTACTTTTGCTCCCGGATATTGTTCATGTGCCCTGAGAAGGGAATACATTACCTCATCCGCATGTCCTTCATGATAGAGATAATTGATGTCATCAAGACAAAGCACAAGCGTCTTTTCCTTCTCGATAAGATAGTTCATCACCTTTTCGAACAGTTTTATGAAAGCAACACCGGAAGACGGAGGGGACACGTTAAAGAGACCTTGGTATACCCTCGTGATCACAGCAAATTTCGTAGAATCCATCTGGCAGTTCACTTTGATGAATACAATATCTTCCGAATGCTTTTTCATCTCTTTAAAGACCTTCAGCACAGTTGTGGTCTTTCCAGTACCGGGAGGACCACTTATCAAACTGTTTATCGGACGCATACCACGAAGGGCCGGACGCAGACTGTACATCAGAGACTGCGTCTGCGACTCACGGTGTGAAAAATGGTCGGGAAGGTAATCAAGTTCAAGCACATTCCCATCCTTGAACAAAGTCTCATCCCACATCAGCATATCCTTACCCATGTACAGTATCTCCTAAAATTAAAGTTCTAATATATTAACTGTGAAAATACATAATAGCCTTTTCCTCTGAGATAAAAACGTTCATTCAAACTCTGAAAATTGACCAAATATCAATGTTTTTAAACGTATGTGAATAAATATAAAAAGCTTTTGGGAATTTCTTATATATAAGTTAGAAGATGGGAATACAAGATGTTATGACATGCAGAGGAAGACCAAAAAACCCCAGAAGAGTGGAATGTAACCCCGACATACTCTATTTCAAACCAAGAGGAGTAAAACTTATTGAACTGGAAGTAGTTTCTCTTGCATTAGAAGAGCTGGAAGCCCTGAGGCTGGTAGATCTTGAAGACTTGCAACAACAGGAAGCAGCAACAAAAATGGGGATCTCAAGACGTGCATTCTGGGAAGACCTGAAAAATGCAAGGAAAAAGATTGCACTGGCATTGACCACAGGTAAAGCTATTGAGATAAAGGGCGGAAACTATGTCAACATCAATGACCAGAAACGGTCAGAATAACCTATAACAGGAACAACATTATCACAAGGAGAATGAAAATGTCATCCAATATCCAATCATCAGAAAGCCTACTAAATACCAAGCCTGAAGAACCAAAGCTCGTTACCAACCTCAGAGGGATCAAGAATAAGATAATGGTAATGAGCGGAAAGGGAGGCGTTGGTAAAAGCACTGTTTCCGCCAACCTTGCTGCAGCCCTTGCAGAACGCGGATATTCAGTGGGACTCCTTGACAGTGACATTCACGGACCGACCATCCCAAAGATGTTCGGTGTGGAGAATGAAAAACCCATGGTCAGTGAAAAAGGTATTGTTCCCGTAAAAGTTAATGATAATCTGAAAATAATGTCAATAGGACTTCTCCTTGACAGCAACGATTCTCCAGTCATCTGGAGAGGACCGGCAAAGATGAGTGCCATCAAGCAGTTCCTTGAAGAAGTGGACTGGGGAGTGCTCGACTACCTTATCATTGACCTTCCGCCTGGAACAGGAGATGAACCATTGAGCATCTCACAACTGATCGGTAACATGACCGGTGCTATTGTGGTCACAACCCCACAGGAGGTAGCCCTCACAAGTGTCCGAAAATCGCTCAATTTCGCCAAAATAATCGAAGTACCGGTAATTGGAATGGTCGAGAACATGAGCGGAATCGTCTGCCCACACTGTAATGAGAAGATATATGTGTTCGGCTCAGGCGGAGTTGCAAAAGCAGCCGAGGACTTTGGCGTGAAAGTGCTTGGTACATTACCCATCGAGACAGAAGTTGCAGCTGCCGGAGACAGCGGACACGTACACATTGATATCAAGAGCGATTCTGAATGGTACATCCACTTTAACAAGGTCGTAGACGCTGTGGAAGAGTTTGTTAAATGATATTAAGAGGACATGTACTTTGTAAAACAAGTGCATGTCATCAATTTCTTTCTTTCTTTTTTTCAACCATTCTTTTGACCACGATCCCCATCTCCATTAATCCCCATCATATACTTATTCTATACCATCCGACCACCAAAATATATATCACAACATAAACTTCCAGAGTAAAAACACTAAATAACGATGCATACATCTTTCAGCACATGGAAGAGATGATACAAAATGCATTTGGGTGGATAAGAGAACAGGAGCTCACCACTGCAAAGGAATTATCACGCCTCATCACTGCATGCGAACTATGGGGTGTGGAAAATGACTTTCCTACAAAGCTCATCCACCTTAAAAGTGAAAATAACTGGGACAATTCAATAAGAGAGACTGCAAGAGCCTGTTCCAGCCTTGTATCTTCCAACTTAGACCTTGAAGAATGTGGGCAATGGTTGCTTTCTAAAAGGGAGAACAACGGTTCATGGCAGAACGATGTTTACGACACAACCTATGCATTAATAGCTCTTGCCGAGATGGGCATCCATGAAATGAAAGGTTGCAATTGGCTTGTTGAGAACTATGGTGAAAAATGGGAACATGTGGGCACTACATCCCTTATCATCACCACTCTTGTAAAGCAGGAAGATCTGACAAATGAGAAGCCTTTCGCTGACTTTATAGAAGAACGTGCCAAATGGATCTTGTCGGAAAGGGATAAAGACGGTGGTTGGAAATTCATCTCGACCAGCAATCTGGTAATACAGGCATTGGCTATTGTCGGTTTGAAAGAAGAACTTGACACATCGCTCAAATGGCTAATGTCCAGACAGAACAGCAATGGTTCATGGGGAAAGAATGAAGGAGATATTACTGCAACCGCACTTTCACTAATCACTTTGGGATATGCACATAGACAGTAGTCCCAACCGATTCCTTGCTTTCCACATGCACATCCCCACCATGCATATCAGCGAACTGCTTGACAAGTGAAAGACCAAGACCAGCTCCACCATACTGGCGTGAAGGAGAAGCATCTGCCTGATAGAATTGATCGAACAGATGACCCATCTTGTCCTCCGGAATACCAACCCCATTATCCCGAACACATAGTTCCAGCATATCATCGATTATCTGTGTGTGGACCTTCACATAACCATTTTTGGTTGAAAATTTCAATGAGTTATTCAGGAGGTTGTACAGTATCTGCTTGAACTTTGTCCTGTCAGCAGTGATCATGTCAACTCCATTATTGTGAACCGTGACAGAAACCTGTTTGCTCTTAGCAAAGTCCGACATCGACAACACAACTTCATTGATAGTGGGCGGGACAGAGAACTTCTCATAGGTAAGCCCAAGTTTACCAGCCTCTATTTTGGAGATATCAAGGATGTCCTGGATCAGATTGAGCAGATGAGTTCCACTGGAAGAAATATTCTTCAAATACTTGGTCTGTTTATCGTTCAACTGACCAAAGGTTTCAGTTAAAAGTACATCCGAAAAACCGATGACAGAATTAAGAGGAGTTCTGAGTTCATGGCTCATGTTAGCAAGAAATTCACTTTTAGTCCGGTTTGCATTTTCGGCCACTTCCATTGCCTGATGCATGATGATCTCTGATCTTTTACGTTCAGTTATGTCGATCACAGTATTCGAGATATATACCGGTTCGTTGTTATCATCCGTGATCACAAAACAATTCATGAGCGCCGGGAATTCACTGCCATCTTTTCGGACCCTGAGAACTTCATTCATATCATGACC
>NZ_JAUVEY010000159.1:0-4768 GCF_030594565.1 Methanococcoides sp. | reverse complement strand
CCAGGTTGAATTTCAGGGAGTGACTAAAATAGAGGCATAGTATATTGTTTTTTGGTAAAATCAATATCAAGCACTGATGGAATTGTGTTGAGTATTCTAAGTTTATATCAAAAACGTGAGGATGGCTGAATAGTTACAAATAGTTTTTTTATTTGTTCTTTGAATGAACAAAAAAAATAAACTTTTTAATAAATAAAAATAGACATCGATGTATGATTTTATGTATAGCTGCCTATGAGAACGTGACTGTTCCAATACATTTATATTGTGAGGGCCTAATTGTTCTTTAAGTGATTTCTCAAAAAAATCATTTTAAATTTGGAAACGTTTTGGCACAATAATTATATTCACATCAATATTTATATTCCGTTATGATCTCCTGTATTTTTCTGGACCTTTAATTGGTTAGACTAGTAATATCAAGGAGTCCTGTTTATGAATGGATCAGTCCCCCTGGGATACATTGAAAACAAAAGCAGAACACTTGTCAATACTCCATTGTACTTTTGTCTGTTCATGCTTTTCACAATACTTGGTATTCTTGCATATTATATCCTGACAAAAGATGAATTTACTCCTACAATTATACTCTCTGTACTATGGATTATTTTTTGGAAGAACAGCAAAACGGAAGGGAAAACATTTCTTGTGATAGCATCCCTTTTTGGGTTCATACATGAATTATTGGGCGTACAATACGGATACTTCATGTACCTCGGTGGTGCAATAGGGAATGTTCCAATCTGGATATTGCCCGGCTATGGAACAATATTCTGGTCCTCCTACAATCTCTGGAATATATTCGAAAAACAATATTCAGGATCCAAATGGTTCCATTTTACAAATCATTTCATTATCTTAAGCTTTGTTCTGCTTATACTGGCAGACTACAGCTACTTTGATCTGACAAAGGACCCTCTTAACACATCTATTAAATTTATACTTGCATTTATGCTGTTTACAAATTTCAACCTGTTAAGACTTGCATACTTTACAGGATTCTTCACAGTCCTTAATGAAATTGCAGGAGAAACACTTGGAACATGGTCACATCCGGATTTTTCATTACTTTCCCTGATGGCAGGATACGTTTTCCTTCTTTGGATATGCCGGTCGATTGCCGAGGTAAAAGAAGCAAAGAAAGAAGAATCTCATGAAAATAATTCACTGGTAAGCTACATATCCGCATTTAAAGGACTTGTAAACGGGCAGAAAGAATGGACAAAAAGAGAGGCAACTGCCGTATTTTTGTTAATATTGTATTATACTTTGGCTTTGCTTGGGCTTATTAGAGCCTAAGCATTTTATTTTTTCCTGATAACGAGGAATGATCATGTGCCGATTAATTTTGAATTGAAATTTCGATTTCTGACCATGTCTTGATTTTTTTCAAAAGACTAATCATTTGTTGTGGAACATTCTTACAAAAGCGTAGTGTTTTTCTTAGTTACCTATATCCCAACACTATTGTGAGAGGGTCAGATTCGAACTCCGCAAAACTCGAAATTTATAAAAAGTATCCTCATTCAATCTTTAATAATATCCATCAAAAAGAGTTTTGGTGCGAGAGAAGGGATTCGAACCCTCGAACTCCTACGAGACTAGGCTCTGAACCTAGCGCCTTTGGCCAGGCTGGGCAACTCTCGCTCCACGATAATAGCCAATAGTAGTGTTTTTCATTATTAAGGGTTGTGGTAAAGTTGCTAGAGGACCAGCTCCTCTAGCGTCTTTGGTTGGCCCGAAGGCCTCGACAAAAAAGTTTTCATTGGAGTTTGTTTTAAAAATGGTTGTAAAGGAGTCGATCAAGAGAAGAAGAAACAGGAACTCTTGATCTAATTTATAAATTGTTGATGTTTGTATATAGCATAATCTCTTTCGAATTGGCGACCGATGTGGAAATTGTGGAGCAGGTCTAAAAAGTACAATGGCTTTGAAATTGTACAACGCCATTAAAACGGCGATATAAAAAAGATCCGAAATATTATAAAAGAATAGAAAAGGCTGATGGGGGTTATGCCATCAGCTTCATGATAAGTGCTTTCTGGGCATGCAGGCGGTTCTCTGCCTGATCGAAGACGACTGAATGAGGGCCGTCCATGACCTCTGCGGAGACCTCTTCGCCTCTGTGGGCAGGTAGGCAGTGCATAAAGATGACATCGGGCTTTGCAAGTTCCACCAGGTTGGAATTGATCTGGTAGTCTTCGAGGTCGCTAAGCCTTTTCTCCCTTTCTTCCTCATCGCCCATGGATACCCATACATCGGCGTAAAGGACATCAGCATCTGCTGCTGCTTCTTCCGGGTCGGTGGTTATCAGTATGTCGCCTCCGAGCTCTCTTCCCTTTGCCACGATCTCAGGGTTTGGCAGATAGCCTTCCGGACATGCAACAGCTATTTGCATACCGACCAGGGCACAACCCAGTATCAGTGAATTACAGACATTGTTACCGTCACCGATCCATGCGAACTTCAAACCTTTAAGACGGTTCTTGTATTCGCGTATGGTCAGGAAATCTGCAAGGATCTGGCAGGGGTGTTCAAGGTCTGATAGTGCATTGATCACAGGTACTTTTGAGTGCTTCGCAAGATCTTCAACCGTCTTGTGGCTGTTCACCCTTGCGGTAATACCGGCGACATAGCGGGAAAGGACCTGCGCAGTATCGGATACTGTCTCACCACGGCCTATCTGTATGTCCCTTGCATTTAGATAGATGGAATGTCCCCCAAGATCGCTCATGGCGACCTCGAAAGATACCCTTGTTCTTGTCGATGATTTCTCAAAGATCATCGCAAGGCTCTTGTTCTTCAGCAGGTCTGTAATCTTACCGCGAAGTCGTTTCTCTTTGAGGTCCTCAGCCATGTCAAGGATCTCAATGATCTCTTCCTGTGTAAGATCTGTCATTGATATTAGATGTTTCATGTTACCAGCTCATATCAGATAATTATCCACGGATCTGTTCCATGTGAGTGACCCTTCTCTGGACAAGTTCAGGTGTACCGATGTCCCTTCTGAAATGAAGGTCACCGGTAATGTTCTCAAGTGCGTTCTGTGCGATCCTCTCAGCATCTGTAATGCTGCTCGCAACACCCACAACAGCCACTGCTCTGGAACCAGTGGTGTATACCTTTCCATCCTTCTCATAGACACTTGAATAGAACAGGAGTGCATCACCGATATCGCCGACAACGACCTCTTTGTCCTTTGATGGCTCATCAGGATATCCTGCCGGTACAGCGTACTTACAGACAGTTGCACGTTTTAGGAACTCTACATCAAGTTCGTCAAGGGTGCCGCTGACAACAGCTGACATAACATCGATCATATCCGTCTTAAGAAGTGGAAGCACGTTCATTGCTTCAGGGTCTCCGAACCTTGCATTGAACTCAATGACCTTAGGTCCGTTCTTTGTAAGAATGAACTGGCCGTAGAGCATGCCCTTGAATGGTGTCTCTGTCTCTCCGAGGGCTGTGATAGTTGCTTTCATTATCTCCCTTGCACGGTAGAGATCATCAATGGTCACAAATGGCAAAAGTCCGTCAGAATCGGAATATGAGCCCATACCACCGGTGTTTGGTCCGAGGTCGTTCTCAAAAGCACGTTTGTGGTCCTGCACACATGGTGTGAAAGCAAGGTTCTTTCCATCAACGAATGCCTGTACGGTGAACTCCTCGCCCACAAGGTTCTCTTCAACGACAACATTGTCCCCGTCAAGAAGGGACACAGCATAATCATAAGCTGCGCCGGTGTCAGGAAGCTGGTCTCCCATTACCTTTACACCCTTACCGCCTGTGAGTCCGGCTGGCTTGATGGCCACGCTACCTAATTCCTCAATGTATTCCTGAAGGCCTTTCTTCTCGGAGAACACCTTGAAAGCAGGACATCCCTCAATGTCGTTGTCCTTCATGAAATTGCGAGCCCATGCCTTGTCGAACTCGATACGTGCAACATCCTTTCTAGGTCCGACAGCTCCGATACCTGCCTCTTCAAGTGCATCAGCAAGACCGACTGCCAAAGGCGCTTCCGGTCCGATAAAGACCATTTCGATACCCTTTTCCCTGGCGTATCCCACAACCTTCTCCACATCTGTCTCCTTAACCAGAAGAAAATCCTCGCACAAAGCTGCAATGCCAGGGTTCTTCTTTGCCATAACTGCGAAAAGGGTGGGGTTGCGTTCGCTTCTTGCAATGGCATCTGCAATAGCGTTCTCTCTTCCGCCTCCACCAATGATTAGAACATTCATATTATTAGCCTCGTTCAATTGAAAAGAAATATATTGATAATAGATCAGTTTATTTTTAGAAATAACGTTGTCTAATGTTAGAGAGCTAAATCTCCTACTATTGAATAAATACTTTTCCAATATTGTGAGTTATAGTATAAGTATGAATATTTCATAATGGCCGCACAGTAGATATAAAATATTATTTATAAAAAATTATTGTGTGATGAATATATCTGTTTCTCATGTTCTCAGGAAAGGTTATTTTGCATGCAACATTCGATAACGGTGCAATGCATGATCTGAGTATAAATTATCATCCCTAGGACGAGGTATATGTATCAATAGGTTACGGTACTGTGGGAATCGGTGAGATGACCGTTTAACAAACAGTCCATATGATAAAATAATTGTAACTATTCAGCCATCCTCACGTTTTAGATATAAACTTAGAATACTCAACACAATTCCATCAGTGCTTGATATTGATTTTACCAAAAAACAATATACTATGCCTCTATTTTAGTCACTCCCTGAAATTCAACCTGGTT
>NZ_JAUVEY010000130.1:0-6131 GCF_030594565.1 Methanococcoides sp. | reverse complement strand
AACCAGGTTGAATTTCAGGGAGTGACTAAAATAGAGGCATAGTATATTGTTTTTTGGTAAAATCAATATCAAGCACTGATGGAATTGTGTTGAGTATTCTAAGTTTATATCAAAAACGTGAGGATGGCTGAATAGTTACGTTTTATTAATAAAAACAGAAAAGGGGGGAGCTTTTAGCTCCCTATATACTGTGATATGGCCGGTCAGTTTTGTTCCATCAACTCAACAGCCATCTCCCTAAGCTTGAACTTCTGAACTTTTCCGCTTGCAGTAAGTGGATACTCATCTACAATGAATATGTGTTTTGGCACTTTATAGCGTGCTATCTTTGTGATGCTGAAATCCCTGATATCTTCCGGTGTGAGCTTTGAACCCTCATTGAGTATAACGAAAGCACCTACGATCTCCCCATATTTTTTATCAGGGATACCAATTACCTGGGCATCTTTAATTCCCTCGATGGTGTAAAGGAATTCCTCTATCTCCCTTGGGTAGATATTTTCTCCGCCCCGGATGATCATATCCTTTATCCTTCCGGTAATGCGGTAGTAACCTTCCTCGTCAACGGTAGCGAGATCTCCGCTGTGCAGCCATCCATCCTTGTCGATGGCCTTCTCTGTCATCTCAGGCATCTTGTAGTAGCCTTTCATAACATTGTAACCCCTGCAGCAGATTTCCCCCTGCTCATTCGGTCCTACGTTCTTGCCGGTCTCAGGATCCACTATCTTTACATCGATATGTTCCATTGATGTTCCTACTGTGCTCACACGGCGTTCAATGGGATCATCGGTACTTGTCTGGGTAAATACCGGAGAAGCTTCTGTGAGGCCATAAGCTATGGTAATGTCCTTGCAGTTCATTTCGTCGATAACTTTTTTCATGGCCTCTATCGGGCATGGGGATCCTGCCATGATGCCTGTTCTCAATGAGGACATGTCGAACATTTCGAACATCGGGTGTGAGAACTCTGCAATGAACATCGTAGGTACTCCATAAAGGGCAGTACATTTTTCTTTCTGTACAGCTGCCAGCACCAAAAGCGGATCGAAAAGTTCTATCATTACAAGCGTACCGCCGTGGGTGAGGGTTGCAAGGACCCCAAGTACTAGTCCAAAGCAATGGAACAATGGAACAGGAAGGCATAATCTGTCGTCCTCTGTGAACTTTTGCCTTTCTCCGATGTAATATCCGTTGTTAAGGATATTCTCGTGTGTCAGCATAACACCTTTCGGGAATCCGGTTGTTCCTGATGTGTATTGTATGTTGATGACATCTTTGCAGTCCAGTGTTCCCTTTAGACGGTCAAGTTCTTCTCTGTCTGAATACTTTCCAAGCAGAAGCAGTTCTGCTGTGTTGTACATTCCCCTGTGCTTTTCCTGACCGATGAAGATAACGCTTTCAAGTTTTGGATACTCTTTACTTTTAAGGTTCCCTCGTTTACATGACTTTAGTTCAGGTACCAATTCATAGGCTGTTTCCACATAGTCAACGTCCCTGAACCTGTCAACGATGGCAAGTGCCTTCATATCCGATTGTTTCATTACATATGCAAGTTCGTGGCTCTTGTACGCAGTATTTGCGGTGACGAGCACCGCACCGATCTTTGCTGTTGCAAAAAAGAATGTCAGCCAGTCAGGCACATTTCGTGCCCATATACCAACGTGATCGCCTTTTGTGATGCCTATGGATATGAGTCCTTTTGCAAGATCATCGACCCTGTCATTGAATTCACTGTATGAGAATCGTAAGTTCCGATCAGGATAGACTATAAAGTCCCTGTTCGGATCCTTTCTTACCTGGTCTTCAAAGAACTCTCCAATGGTAGCTTTAGTAAATGGCATTGATATCAGATCCTTTTTAATTTTATTCGTTTTTATCTTCAGGGATCAGGTGTTCTGCCAAAGCTTCCTTTATGTCCTCTGGTAAAGGCTTTGACCTCTTATTGACAAAATCATAGCACACCAGCACGGCGTCTCCTTTTGTCTTAAGTTCTCCTCTTTGCCAGGCTTCGTGATGCAACGTAAAGGATTTGTTCCCTAATCTTTTTACATATGTCCTTATCTCTACATCGCCATCGAAGAACATCTCGCCAAGGAAATCAAAATCGATCCTTGCCATTATGAGTGTCCATTTCTCAGGACTCAGGTCGAGATCTGGCTCGAACATACGGAATATCGGGTTCCTTGCCAGTTCGAACCATTCGGGAAGAACTGTATTGTTCACATGTCCCAGGCCATCGATATCGCCGAATCTTGGGGTAACAGTGGTAACGAACATTTCTCCTCCTTTAGAGTGGGGTATAGACAACTGCTAGTATCTTTGATTCCTTTCCTGCTGCATGGAGGTCATGCGGAACGATGGAATCATAGTAGATGCTGTCGCCCTTTGTCAGGGTGTGCTTATCCTTTCCGTAGGATACTTCGATATCTCCCTCGAGCACATAAATGAACTCTTCACCTTCGTGGGATGACAATACCGGTTCATTTACATCTTTACAGGGGTGGACATCTATGATGAAGGGCTCCATATGTCTGTCCTGCTTATCAGCAGCAAGTGAGCAAAAATCAAGTGCGCTTTCTTCACAGGATGCACATTTACCTGAAAAGCGGACCACGTTCTTTGCTTCTCCATTACGGTTTATCCTGGGGCCTTTTTGTGGTGTGTCATCAAGGAACGTTCCAAGGCGCACTCCGAGGGCACGTGCGATCTTCAAAAGAGGTGTTAATGACGGGATGAGCTCTCCCGCTTCAAGCTTTTCTATCAGTTCCACATTGCTCTGACTTTCATTTGCCAGTTCTTCCACTGTCATATCACGGTCTTCACGGAACTGGCGGATCTTTTCTCCAACACTGTTTTTTTCAGTCAATTCATTTCACCTCTTTTTGTATTGTACACATCAAATAATGATCAATAGGGTTTTTGAATTGTTATTGCAACTTAAATAGATATCTGCGTTACTGTGTGGCTACCTTTATAATTCTTGAAAACAAAATATGGGTGTGAGGAAAATGAACAATAAAATGCTAATAATATTGTTGGCGACCATGTGTATTTTTGCAGCCGGCTGCATAGGTGACAGTGGCGATGATGTTGATGGTGGGGAAACCAATGTTTCAGATGATGTTATCTCCGGAGATATTCCGGATGAAAATGTTTCTGAAGATATTTCTGAAAATGTCTCTGAGGAAATAATCGAGCCAAGGATCTATTCTATCACGCTTGATCATTATTTGTCACGACCTGCTTTACTTGAGATCAATAAAGGGGATACCGTTTATTGGAACAATCGGCAGAATAGCGGTGATAGGAAACGTTTCACTCTTGTCAGTGAAGATGGGTTGTGGGACGACCATATCATAAACTATGGAATGCCTTTCAATTATACCTTCACTGAAGAAGGGACATACAATTACAGCATTCTCGGCCAGCCAAGAATGGATGGTACCGTTATTGTTAAATGATGTTGTTCTGTTACAAGTTCCAATATGCAAATGTTGAGCACTAAGGTCTCAGAGGGTAGTACGACAGTCTATGTGCCGGTTCCTCCGGAAGGGGTTCCATTCCCACCTTCTGAAGCACCGGTCTTCTACAATCCTCATATGGAATTGAATCGGGATATCTCGGTTGCAGCAACCTCAGCTTGTGCTAAACGTATTCTTCTCAAAAAGGATATGGATCTCAAGGACATTACTTATCTTGATGCGATGTCTGCATCAGGCATCAGGGGATTGAGGATTGCCAATGAGGTGGGCATCACTTCTATTTTGAACGACTGGAGTGATGATGCTCACGAACTCATTCTTGAGAACATTGAGCTTGCAGAGGTTTCCGATATTGCGGAAGCTACTTGCAAGAATGCCAATGTACTGATGCACGAGAGGCGTTTCAATATAGTGGATCTCGATCCTTTTGGAACCCCGGCTCCTTATCTTGATGCGGCTACAAGGTCGGCAGTTCATTTTTTAGAGGTTACTGCGACAGACACAGCTCCGCTTTGTGGTGCTCATTTTAATTCCGGGATGAGAAAATATGCCGCTGTGCCATTGAACAATGAATTTCACAGTGAGATGGGTGTCCGTATCCTTCTTGGCAAGATCGCGAGAGAACTTGCCAAACATGACAAAGGTATGACTCCCTTGCTCTCTCACGCTACAAGGCACTATGTGCGCACTTATCTTCAGGTTAAAAAAGGTGCTAAACAGGCAGATAAAGCGCTTAAGGAGCTTGGATTCCTCTCCCATTGCGAGCACTGTGGTCACAGGGAGGTATCTCACGGAATGGCCATATCCATCAGCGCTCATTGTAGCTCTTGTGGAAAAGATGTCTATATTGCAGGTCCTCTGTGGTTAGGACAATTACATGAAACCCAGTATTGTGATGAGGTTCTCCTGGAGATCGAAGACAGACCTCTTGGAACGAAAGAGCAGGCAAAGAAGCTTGTCCTGGCATGCAGAGATGAACTGGATATTCCTTTCTTCTATGACCAGCACGTAATTTGTAAGATGATAGGAGTCTCCGCACCTGCAATGGACATGTTCATTGCCGCTCTTAGGGACACCGGGGCCAACGTCTCAAGGACACATTTTACTGGAATTTCATTCAAAACCGATGCAAATATCGAGACTATCAAAGATGTCTTAAGGAGTCTTTAAGTTCTAAGCTTTGACCATTTTAGTATGGTCTGAGCTCGATCCATGTATTATAGAAAGTAATATATATATCAAATTAGTTAATGTTGAATTAACTAAAATCTATTATGAATTTTATATATTTATGGGGGAATCAGTCTGCCAAAAATAAGTCCTGAATATTTGTTCCTTCAAGAGAAACCAACACTTGCCTTGCTTGCGATATGGTTCTATGGTAGGACCTATGGTTCCGTTATCACAAAAGAGATCAATTCAACATTTGCCCACACGACCAAGATCCTTTCAAGAATGGAGGCGGACGGACTTGTTCAATTTTCATTTGAAGGGCGTATCAAATATGTCGAGTTGACGGAAAAAGGTGTTAATGTCGTATCGATCCTTAAGGACCTCATAATTTCTCTCGATGGTGAGCTTCCTGATGAATATGATGTTGAGGAGCGCCATGAAGTAAGTGGGTCAGAAATTGACACAGCTTCTGCTGAGATACTTGATATGGTCAAAAAGTTGCGCCTTAAAATAGAGGGTATCTATAAAGAACTTATAGACTCAGGTGCTGATGTGGATACTATTAAAAGGAAGCTTGGGCCGTTCAGTCGTGATATGGCAATGATCGGTGATATGATCGATTCTTCAGAAACACCTGTGGATGGTGAGGTCATCAAGGCTTATGACACTACAAGGGATGTCTTTTCCTCCCTTCTGAACAAAAACGGTTAAATGCTTGCTATTCAATAAGTACCCATGGAAACCGCAATTTTGACCATCAAGATCTACGGCAATGTAGAACGTGCATTAAGCTCTGCTTCCTTTATGCTGGAAAATGAATTGAAAGACCTCGATGCGAAAGCTGAGGTCTCACTGGGTCCGGATGGATGGCTTCAGGTAGCTGCTACTGGAGATGATGGTGAGTTCGCTATTAATTTCCTTAAGGAAAAGTTCGGCACTCCGGTGACCTATGTGGATGATAAAGCAGTTTATAGAGGCTTCATTTCTTCCATTGATGAGGATGGTGTAACAGTTGATATCGGTATCAGCTTGAAGATCCAGCCTTCTGAGCTTAGTGTCCTTGGGGCTGGCACCTGTCCGCAGATAGCATCGAGGTTTGGTCTTATACCTTACCTGCCGGTATATATCAGAGTATTAAAGCAGGAAAATGGTACGTTCGCTTCTTTTACGAAGAAGCAGGTTGACCTTTTCTGGAGCTGGAAGAAATTGACAACTGACCGTCTGACCGTGAATTCAGTTACACGTTCCGAACTTAAGAGTGCTATTAAGAAAAAGGGGCATGGCAGGGACATTTACGGCATTGAAAGGCTTGGTCTGCTTGAGAATCTGGTGGTATGTCGTGAGAAAACGGATGGTCCGGGTATCGTGGCAGAGATAGGTCCTTTGCTGAATGCAGAAATTGGCGTTATCAAAGGCACTCGTTAAGTTGATTGACAGACAAGTCCCTTTGGTGATCTTGTCTGATCTTACCCTTTT
>NZ_JAUVEY010000053.1:0-13285 GCF_030594565.1 Methanococcoides sp. | reverse complement strand
AAGCATACGCTGGATGTTCTTCGCATCCACCACATGCACATAAACAAAAGGATCGTTGTCGAACAGATAGCTCTGTGATACGCGTTCCTCCTCAGTTATAGGTAGTAATGAGTACATCCCCGGCGTATCGATTATCTCGTATTCCTTCCCGTCGATCCGCCCTTTTCCCTTACTTATGGACACAGTTGTTCCCGGATAATTGGAAACTATAGCATAACTGTCCGAAAAGTGATTGAAGATGACACTCTTACCCACATTCGGATTCCCCACAAGGATTATCCGTTCAAGGTCGCTCTGGGTCTCATCTTCCTGACCGCAGCAGCGTTTCTTTTTTAGTATAGACAACATTTGTTCACGAGCCTCCAAAATTTAGGCTATCCTAATATAGTGGTGACTAGTTAACCATAGCATATAAATTTTGGCGTGCCTAACATATTGAGCATGGTTTAAATTATAAGAAATAGAAATGGGACCAATAAAGTCCAAGATCAAAAAAGGATAGGTTCTGAAGTCTTAGCGTTCAGGAAGTCTCAAGATCGATCCTTGCACCCTTTTTTGAGATCTTTGCCAAAGGAAGAAGAGATGTTGTTTTTCTTTCTGCAGTTTGGGATCTCGCCTTTTTCACAAAATTCCTTAAAATTGAGGAAGAATTTTGGCATTTCTTCTCTGCAGTTAACAAAATCGCTGAACTTTGTCAGCCTTTCAAGGGTCTCAGGAGTTATGACATGCTCCATCTTGCAGGCATCATCGTCTGCGGTATCTTCATCCACACCAAGGAGGACGAGGAACTCATGCAACACACTGAACTTTTCCTTCGTGCTTCTCGCAAGCTTTCTTCCCTCAGCGGTGAGAGTAACACCGCCATACTTCTCGTAATTGATGAATCCTTCCCTTGTCAGCTTTTTGAACATTCCCGTGACACTGGACGGACTTACATCAAGGAATCGTGCGATATCTTTTACCTGAGAATAGCCCTTTTTCTCAATAATGGTATCAATAGCCTTAAGGTAGTCTTCAGTTCTCTCCGTAGTCAAGTATATCCAACCTTTTTAGGTATAACAAATATAATGAAGATACAATGTTTGTTATTTAAATAGATTATGTAAGAAAAAATAGAGGATGAACTTGAAGATCAGTCCAATTTACGCATGAATATGGACCCATCCCTCATTTTTACCTTGACGTATTGTTCTTTTTCTTCACCGACCTCATATTTGTTATACAGCATGGACTCCACTCGCCCTGCGCCGGTCAACTTTCGAACGATAGAGATGTCCTGACCACCCTCCCGCACTTTTTCAGCAGGAGGAGCAGGTGTCACTTTCTTTTTTGAATATATCGTGCCACCGAGCATACCGGCACCTACATACCCCTTAGCATCATTGAAAATGAGAGTTCCAGCTTTCATATAAGCACCGGAGAATTCCCCCACCGTACCTTCTATCACAACAGAGCCACCATTCAGATGAGCACCGGTGTTAAGACCAGCATTCCCCTGCACATTGACAATACCCCTTTCCATAAGAAGCCCTGTTCCGTTGTAAACATCACCTTTTACGATAATTTCTGCATCACAATCACATCTTGAGGCCAGAGTTCCCCGCAGGATACCATCATCGAGGATAAGTTTACCATTTACCACATCGAACTCGTTCTCACAAAGCTCTTCAACACCATTGACACACAGAAGTTCAGTGATGGAAATGAACTTTCGGTATCCTTCAACATCGGACACGACCTCGATGATGTTGCCAAAGGGCTGTTCAATATCGCCTGTAATGTAAAACGAGCCTGCGGACATCCCCATCCCTGCTTCCGGCCCCACATTCCCTTCAACGAAGATGTTACCGGCAGCTTCGGTCTTGCCGCTACCTCCGAAATGGGCAAGGTCAACTCCCAGAGAGTAGGCAAAACGACCACCTACACTCCCTTTGATGTGAACGTCATTTCCTTTCTTAAGCTCGTCCACAAGTTGCTGATAGGTATATTTCGTACCACTCTGGCCCGGTATGGTCGCAGATGGCTCCATCTCTTTCTCATACCAGTAGAAATTGAATGTATAATCACATACGTTGTCAGGTACAGATGTCAGTTCAAGCTCCATTTACCGCTCTCACCCATGGATAAGTTGAGGCAGACAGCGTGTGCAGACCCAGAGGCTTTCCATATTGTGCCTCATGGGCAGGAGGTATCTTTCGTTTTCCCCGGCACCGCAACTGAAACAGGAGATAGAGATATCCGTGCTCTTGGGTTGAGCCTCTGCCTTTTCAGCATTGAACTCCACAGTCTGCCTTTCCTCTATCGTGATAGCACCTTCAGGACAGACACCGATACAGAATCCCATACCATCACAAAGATCTTCAGAAACGACCTTTGCCTTTCCGTCAATTATCTGTATAGCCCCTTCGGCACAAGGTGAAACACATTGTCCACAGCCAGTACATTTATCCTCATCTATCTTAACGATCATTCTTTTAACCATTCTCTATATCTCCTTTAGTGATGTGTTCCTTCAACAATTTCGATGCCTGCATCAGTGATGGTCTTCTTGATCGAATCAATGTGCGGGCATTCCGGATAGTTCTTCATGATCATGCATGAGCTCAGGTGTATCACGTCAATATCGTGTTTTTTCAGGGAACGCACCAGTCGGAAGACCCTTCTTCCTGAACATCCCCCGCATGTGAAGAATGCGATCATCTCAGTATCATCATCGTAGTCTGCAAACTTTACTTTCCTGGCATTGAACGCCTTTAGGCACCCAACTCCGGGACATGCTTCGGAAACAATATCGCATCGTAGTACTGCTATTTTTTTGGGTATTTCTTCAGTAATGATATCACCTCATTTTCAAGTGTGCTCTTCACTCCTTTTTGAAACCCGAAGCTTCTTCCACACTTCCCCTTATGATGTAACCTGCTTCATGCAATATCGTATCTTTCAGTTGGGTGTCCTTATCCATGCTGGCAGTACAAGGGTATGCATGATGTGCCCCCGACACGATCTCTTTGTAATCTTCAATATCCGTCCACCTTAATTTTTTTGCAACATACCAGGTAGAGCCACAGGGTGCATCCCTGAGCACCTGCACATGGGAAAATATCCTCCGGTCAGGATCGATCCCGATCCTCAGCAGGGGCCTTCCAAATCCCATATCAACAAATTCATCGATAAGGGCCTTGCCTGTTTTTGTCAGTGAACAGAAGGGCTTGGGGAACTCACAGTCAATTCCAGCGGATTCCAGCTTTTCCTTGACCTGCTGTACAAGTCCTGCAGGTGCAAGTTTTGGCACTTCCACAGGTGCTATAACTGCCTTTGCTTTAGCATTGGCTGCTATTTCAGGAAGTACTGAAAAGATGTCGGGATGCAGGTCCATGGCTATGAGGAGGTCACATTCACCCACATTTTTCGGGATGTGATCGAAAGGATCATCTATGAACTCAGGAAGATCGTCAGGGAACTCATAGATATCAACAATGCTATCAGCATGCGATCTTTTAAGTTCACGGCAGTGGTCACACAGATCCCCACACGAGGTACAGAAAGTGCTTGAGTTGACGATATTGCCTATGACCTTTTTACCGAACTCACCATTATAATAGAAACTTATCCTCATTGTTAACTCCCTTAAGCCATCAGGAATTGGGTTGCTCTAAAAACGATATGAACCAAACAAAGAAGAAAAAAGGGCTATTTGAAGCCCTCAATTTATGAAAGATCCTAACAGCTTAAAGCCCGACTTCCTTCTTGAAGGTGTCAAGTCCGATCTCTTCGATGATCTTTCCAATACGCTGTTTCTTTGCATGTGACTTATAGAATGAAATGATAGTGTCAACAAGTGAAAGAACCTCGTCCTCATCAAGTTCTTCAGCGATAGTATCTGCAAGGCGTGGTTTAAGACCTGCACTACCTCCGACCATTACAGTGAATCCCTTAGGAGTACCCATTATTCCAATATCTTTTATGGCACTTTCTGCACATGAGTTCATACAACCGGAAACACCCATCTTGAGCTTTGATGGAAGCTCCATTCCATGGTATTTCTCATCCAGTTTGAGTCCAAGCCCTACAGCGTCCTGTTGTCCCCTCTTACAGAATGTGGTTCCCGGACAGATCTTCACACTTCTTACACAAAGCCCTATTGCTGCCCCTGGTTTAATCCCAAGGTCATCCCAGGCATTATCCAGGTCATCTTCTTTAAGTCCAACAATGGCAAGTCTCTGTGCTGATGTGACCTTAATTGCAGCAGCTCCGTATTTTTCAGAAACATCTGCGATCTTTCTGAGAATATCAGGCGTTGCAATACCACCAGGAATATGTGGTGCGATAGCGAATGTTTCCTTGTCTCTCTGAACAATAGCTCCCTTTTCAAGTATATCTTTTGACATTTTTTGATCACTCCGATTGATATCTTTTTGTTATCAAGTATATTTGAGATACTTCTATATATAATGGCAGTTTCTTGGTAGATACTATGAAGGACTGTACCATCTACAAAACGATCGATATCATTGGCAAGAGGTGGACTTTGTGCATACTTCTTGAGCTGTACAAAGGGAATAACAGTGAAAAACGATTCAACGAACTTAAGAAAAAAATCACAGGTATTACTCCGAAGACCCTTTCCACAAGGCTAAAGGAACTTGGAGAAGACGGTCTTGTTAAAAGGACTCTTGATGAGACCACTGACCCCATGGTATACACTTACTCCCTATCAGAAAGTGGAGCGGAGTTCATAGAGATCATCCAGTCTATCAAAAAATGGGGTCTTGAATGGAAATTCGAGAATAAAGCATGCGAACTTTCAAAATGCAAGAACTGTAAATTGTGAACGGAACCACATCAAAGGGCTCCACACCCACAGCCCCTGCTCAAAGGAACGGACATACGTGCTTTGATATCAGCAAGGTCCTCATCCGAAAGACCCTCATGGGCCTCTTTGATATGCACCAGCATTTTCTGTATAACACTGTCAGCTTCAGCTGCGCTGCCGGTTGCAATGAAGTCACAATTAAACCCAAAGTCCCTGCATTTAATTATCTTCACTTTTTGTCCCCCATGGATAGTTGAATTAAAAATAGGCAGGGATTACATCCTGCCAATAATATCAAATACGGGTATCAAGGGCCTGATGGCATCCTCGCACTCAACGTTTTCCGCGCACAGCTTTCTAAGACCGTTACATTTATTGATCAATTTGCTGACATCATTTGTAGCGGCATCATTGATCTGATCTGCCATATCAAGAATGTCCTTGAAGTCACCGTCTCTTTCGGACAGGTTCGCCCTGAACGTATCTATTTCATCTTCCAATACCGGTTGAACAGCAGCTCTGAAAACCCTCAGGCAATTATCTGTAAAACCACATTCTACGTCCCTATTCATATCACATTCATCATCTGTTATTTCCATAGATGACATTTTTGCGAACAGGTGTGAAAGAATGGTCCTCTGTTCTGTCAGATACTTTATGAATGTGAACTTCAGCTTATGGCTGTTTGCCGTCTTTGGTTTTAGTTCAAGGGTTACATAAGGAAGAGCTGAGCGGTATGTATCGGTAAATTCATCCACTTTCTGAGGATAAAATCTCTGTAACAGGTCCAGAACTTCTTCAGACCATTTCTGATATTCCACAGAAAGGATTGCCTGTGACTCTTTAGCTTCGCCCACGAGTGGGAGTATCCTGTATTTTCCTTCCGCCTCATTCTCGTTCTTTTCAAATTCGAGGAATGGATACATTTTAGCAGGAAGATCTTCGATCTCATTGAGCACAATACTTGCTAATCTTACACGATTGAACGTCTTTCGATCCATGTTACACCTTATATTTCACTACGTAGCAATATAAAAAAAGGAACAATACCAAGGCAAATTTTCTATAAGGATATGAATATCCAATAACTTGAAAATATCCTTGTATTGCCCCACGTTATTCTTCAAAAAGAAAGAATGGATACTATAGTATCAATCTTCTTCTACTGTTAATTTGGTCATGACGTCACTCTGTTTGATAGCATTGACAACATCCATGCCTTCGATGACCTTTCCGAATACAGTGTGTACACCATCAAGATGTGGCTGAGGAGAGTGAGTGATGAAGAACTGACTTCCACCAGTGTTCTTTCCAGCATGTGCCATTGAAAGAGCGCCCTTTGTATGTCTCTTTGGATTTATCTCACATTTGATAGAGTAGCCTGGCCCACCGGTACCATTGCCTTTTGGACATCCTGCCTGGATCATGAAGTTAGAGATCACCCTGTGGAAAGTCAGACCGTTGTAAAAGCCCTGTTTAATAAGTTTCTCAAAGTTAGCAACCGTTTTGGGTGCATCCTTTTCAAAAAGTTCGAGTACTATAGTTCCTTTATTTGTCTCAATTATTGCTTTTTTCATTATTGATCTCCTTTCGGAATTATGGCAATCGATAATTTAAGGGTTTCCGTATTACTTATTGAAAAAATAAAAATTGACCATGTTGCTCAATTTCATGGTCTGTCTGCAATTTTCAGGTCATGTGACTTAACCTTCATATGGATCGTAGAATTCGTGTCGATGACATTCATTTTGACAAACTGTGGTGTTGAATTAAGGGAAACGTTCATTGTTACATTAATTGTACCATTTCCTGTTTCATTCAATGTTACTATCTCGCTTTTCATCTTCTCAAAAAATGAGATCCAGATATCTTTTGTTTCAGGATACAGGTTTTTGGTAATTGACACAGTCCCCGTATCCCCCTCCACAATAGTCTCCGTGTCGGCAGTTATGTACATCTTTTCGAGATCGTTTCCAAATTCCTGGTAATCCCCTTCAAGCACAGCCCCCCAAATTCCCAATTCAAGACTTCCGTTCGTTCCTGACACGGAAATTGGCGGTTCGATCTTAAAAACCGCACCATCATCCTGTTTGAGGATGACAGCACCATTCTCATAGATGTAGCTTTGATCCACCATAAAATTGTAGTCAGAATGTATCTTGAAAGTACCTCTACCAATACAGGAATCATCAAAAAAACATGCATCCCCTGTGTTCGAGTAGGTGAGATTTGTAACATGATCGTTTGTAACATATTCGAATCTCTGCGATGAGTCTATAACGTGATTGTAGTTCACGTAATCAAAGATGTATGTCTCACCGATGCTCATGTAATGCTGAACAAGATCATACAGAGGTGCAGAATCGCCGTTTGTGTATGTAGTCCCATTTATTGTCACTGGATTGTCACTCATCAGTGTAAGAGAAGTATCATTTGTAAGTAGATCGATATGAACGTAATCATCATTATAAACGTATATCTTCGGATCGTCTGAGGTACTATAAACCATTATTGCATTGTTTTCCCATACCTCGACCGGAGTTCCATAACGCATATTAATTGCAAGGTCTTTCCCACTAGTTCCCTCTGCAAAGAAATGGATCCATCTATTATGGGTCGTTGTCCTGAGCTGGACATCAAAAAGATCATCCACTCCTCCTGGATTGGACGTTACGATTCCTGTTTGCAAGAACTCGAATTCAAATGCGGTAATAGGATTTGGTGTATCCGCCATATCCTTTACAAGTAACCCAAATTGATAGGGATCATCCGCTTCCATAATATTCGAAACATGTGTCGAAATTATAAGATCCCCTTCAGTTTCGTTCAACTCCAGATAACCAATCGATCGGGAATTGGAAACCAGAGGTACATCTTCGGTTCCAAGATCGATTATCAGTGACCTTGGAAGGGAATCGGTCAATTCGCTCTGGAATTTTAGATTTCGGAAGTTTTCTGACATCTGTTTGCTATGCTCAGCTTCTGCATCGCCTTCATAGATAGGGACCCAGGTAGAAGTTACTACCGATAAAAAAGTGATCATTATTGCCAGCAAAAGTATAGCACCAACAACAACAGATACTGCATTCTCATCTTTTAAAAATAGCTTCATATTAACAACTCCTGTGATGGGAGATGAACTATTTTCAAGCCAGTATTGTTCGTGTCAAGAATTATCAGCGTCCCGATATTCCATTCCTCTGTTTCATTAACAGGTGAAGATGAATTGATAGAAACTTCCTGACCTTCTGCCATGAACTTCATGTCCTTTACCTTAATGGGTTCTCCCCCCATATGGTAAATATCGAGGGTCGAACCGTTTAGACGGACCTCAATATCTGTATGCGGGACATCTGGTGGCGGGCTTAAGCTGAAAATAGCAGAAGCTATTATTGCGCTCATGATCATTGTTATTGCCACCATCATGATAGTTCCAACAACATCTGAAACACCACGTCGATCGTTACAAATAGAGTTCTTTGAATATTGCCTATCAACCTTTCCCGACTTCATTCTCCCGAACATAATACCCCTTCAGAAATTTCTAAACATGATACTGCAAAATAAATATATTTTATTCTATATATGCATGCCCATTTATAAAATGCTATGTCTGCTATACTTTTTTCGAAATGCATCAACAAGCAATTGTATAAGCTTGATTATGTAATCACACCCATAACAATGCATATATATCAAAAGTTTCAGTTTTGAAGAGAATAGAGATGTTGACATAATTTCATTATTTTGCGGTTTTATTTATAATAGTTTGATAATTGGAAAAAACTTAAGTCCAATGCCGTATTCAATATAGATGTTTACCAAAATCATTTTATATGTGTAAGGAGTGTTAAAATGGGTGTTACTAAAATGATTAATTCAATTCTTGAAATGATAAAGAATGTTCCAGAGGGACAGGAACTGTCAGGTTATATCTATTTGCTTGACGGTGCATCATCCTCTATCATTTGGTATGATAACATTACAGATTGCAGCCAAGTGGAAGAAGACGATGTTACTTGGTTGATCATCAAATATGAAAATCCTGACTATGGGTCATCGATCCTTGTAGTTCAGAAGGCGAATGTATCAAAACTTGACCTTTCGTACGTAACAAAGACACCATACTGATCTATTAGAGTGAGACAAAAGATAATTGAAAATATTTATTGCACCATTCTACACCAGAATGGTGAATAATATCTTATTTTTATGATCGATTAGACAGGACCTTACTAGCTGTTGCTGTGTCTACTAACTACCCCCTATTCTACTGAATTTTGCCCCGTCCTACTAGTAGGCACTCAATCCTACTGGCTATAACCACCCCACTAGCCGTCAACTCTCCTACTAGCTGATGCTATATTTAACTACTATCAGAGATAATGGGTTTTAATTCTAAAAACAATATGAAAAATCACAGGACAAAAAAGAATTCAAAAAAAGAAGTTAAAAGTAATGCCAATGGCATTACTTTGCGAGATTGTAGTTCTGGTTGACGATCTTCACAGCACAGAAGTCACCGCACATTGTGCATGCATCTTCATCTGCTGAAGCTCTCTCGGTTCTGATCTTTCTTGCGAGTTCTGGGTCGAGTGCAAGATCGAACATCTTCTTCCAGTCAAGGTCTCTGCGTGCCCTGCCCATTGCAAGGTCCTGATCTCTCTTTCCGAGTTTGACCATGTCACCGACGTGTGCTGCGATCTTGGATGTCTGGACACCCTCAACAACATCATCGATGTTTGGAAGTGCAAGGTGCTCTGCAGGAGTTACGTAGCAGAGGAAGTCACAGCCGTGTGATGCGGATGTTGCTGCACCGATAGCGGTTACGATGTGGTCTCTTCCTGGAGAGATATCTGTTACAAGTGGACCGAGCATGTAGAATGGCTTGTGTCCACTCATGGACTTCATGAGTTTAACGTTCATCTCTACTTCATCGAGTGGTACGTGACCTGGGCCTTCTACAATTACCTGAAGGTCATACTTGTCGTGTGCTTTCTGTGCGCACTCAGAGTTGATGATGAGCTCCTGTACCTGTGCCCTGTCGGTAGCATCGTGGATAGCACCTGCGCGCATTCCGTTACCAGTGGAGAGAACAACATCGTGCTCTTTAAGGATCTCACAGAGGTAGTCGAACTCAGCGTAAAGTGGGTTTTCCTTCTCGTTGTGGAGCATCCATGTGGTCATGAAAGCACCGCCACGTGAACAGATACCACCATAGCGACCGTGTGCTTTGAGCCTGTCGAGAACGATGTTGTTGATACCGGTGTGGATAGCCATGAAGTTGGTACCGAGCTTTGCCTGCTGTTCAGTTGCATTCCACAGATCATCTTCTGTCATGTGGATGATAGAACCATCTCTCTTTGCAGCGCCAATGAACGCCTGGTAGAGTGGGACTGAACCAACGGAGAGTGAGATAGCGTCACATACCTTCTTTCTGATGCTAAGGAAATCTCCACCTGTTCCAAGCTCCATAAGGGTGTCAGCCCCTGCAGCTTCTGCAGCCTTTGCTTTTGCGACTTCCATGTCTTCATCGATGATATCTGAAGATGCACCAATGGATGCATTTACCTTTGTTGTAAGACCTTCGCCGATACCACAGAGCTTAACGTCCCTGTATGGAGAGGTTGGGATTACGATCCTACCTGCAGCGATTCCGCGCATAATGAACTCAGGCTCTAAGCCTTCGACCTTTGCGACTACTTTCATAGCTTCCGTAATTTTACCAGCTTTTGCATCTTCTACAATTGACATGATTAAACCTCGTGATTAGTTATCCCAAAAAAGAAGGTATTTTATTTAAGTATTGTCACAAAATGAACTTGAGAGCCAATCAAGTAAAGTTGAATATAAAACAATATATCTCAATTATACTAAGACATCTAAATCCAAAGATCCAAGTATCTAAAAAATAAAAGTGCCTTTAACTACCGTTTGAAGTAGGGCATGACAAACAAGACAATATTATTCCAAGTCCGTGAAAAACCAAAAACTCAAGTTTTGTTGAATATTTATAAAGTAAGATTACTTGAGTTTGATAAAATTTTCATATAGATGCCATCATTGGAGATTGTAGCATATCCGACCGAACATTGCCAAAGCATAATAGAGATAATAGAAGAAGATAAAAAACAATAGAGGTATGATCAAAGGATAATAGACCATAATATTAGAGCAACATCACAAATAAGTGAATAAGTTTCACTCATCTCTTTTTCTGAGTATGCGCATTGACTCCCTGTGGAGAGAAACTATAAGATCGCTCAACATTCCGAAAATGAACATCTGAATTCCAGAAAGTATAAGCAATGCCGTTAAAACGGTCATCGGAATGCGAGTTACCCCGTTCATCCACTCGTTTACCACATAAAGACCAACAGCAATACCTGAAAGTGTTAATCCGGTACCTAATATTCCAAAGTAGAACATCGGATTATGCAATCTTGCCATTCTGATTATGGTCTTACCGATCTTCAACCCATCTCTTAACGGATTGAGCTTTGTATCCGCAGAGGAATGCCTTGCGACATAAGTGATAGGAACAACTTCGACCTTCATCTCGTGCTTAACACTCTCGACCGTTATCTCGGTCTCGATCTCAAAACCCATTTCGGTCAGAGAAAGGTTCTTTATCACATGGCGTGTGAACCCGCGATATCCTGTCAGTATATCCTCCAGCCAGATACCGTATGCAAACCCGAAAAGTTTGTTAAGTGCCCTATTCCCTGCCAGATTCAATCTTGTAAAAGCGCCGGATTCAAAATTGGCCATCCTGTTCCCGAGGGTATGATCAGCGCGGCCATCGAGTATAGGCTGGAGCACAGCATGAACATCACTGGCAAGATAAGTACCGTCGCCATCTATCATGACGGTGTAAGGCTCTTCGATCAGCTGAAATGCTTCCTGAACAGCCTGCCCTTTACCCTTACCTTCCTGAACAATGACCTTTGCACCGTTCTCTTCAGCAAGCTGACGAGTATTGTCGGAACTATGGCCATCTATAACAAGAATGTTCTCAAAACCTTCCGATCGGAAATCCTTGATAAGCTGTACAATGGTAGCCTCCTCATTCAATGTAGGAATGAGGATGCAAACATCGTTTTTGTCCAGTGAGGTTTGAATATTCATTTACAGAAGTCCCATGTTGTCAAGCTGCTGCCTTACAACCTCAACTCCTTGCTCACAGTGCTGAGGTGATTTACCGCCTGTGACCACAAGTTTACCGGAGCTGAAAATGAGTACTACTACTTTTGGATCAGCAATCCTGTAAACGAGTCCTGGGAACTGCTCAGGCTCATACTCGATATTCTCGAGACCGAGTCCTATAGCAATTGCGTTGAGATTGAGGGTAGCATGAAGGTCAGCTGAAGCAACAATGTTCTGTACAGTGATCTCAGGGTCTACAATAGTCTCCATGCCGATACCGTTGAGCTTCTTTGCCATATTGCCAATGACTATGTGCACATCAGCAACGTTCTTAGCACCGGTACATACGACCTTACCGGATGTGAATACAAGGAATGCGGCCTTTGGGTCAGTAACACGATAGACAAGCCCAGGGAATTTCTGCTTGTTGTATTCCGCACCCTCGAATTCCGCTTCGATCTTTATGAGGTCGAACTCTTCTGCAAGTTTAGTTGATGCGACCACGTTTTCTATTTTGATATTATATTCCGACATGTCCTTGGACTCTTCTGCAAGTTCAGTTGATGCGACCACATTTTCTATTTTGATATTAGATTCCGACATTTCTTTGACCTTCAGTATTATAAGGAAAGGTATATTCGCAAGCGCAGTATATATACTTATACCCTTTCCTTTATATATCTACTTAAAAACTATATCAATTAAATTTTAGTCTTCGAGCTTCTTCAATCCATCGATGATAGCATCATATTTTTTGCATACCCTCTCAATGATATCGCCTTCGATAGAAGAGTGAGTAGGAACCAGAATATCAGCCCCCTCAGTAACGTTCATGCCTTCACTTGATGTGCCATAGTCAGGTGCTATAACCACCCCTTCTGTTGAAATACCAAGGCGCAGATCACTGACGATCCGTGCGATCATGTCCGTTGCGGGCCTGACCTTTTTACTGATCACAAGTGCCTTTGACACATATCTCTCCCTCAGTTCTGTAATGAGTTCGATGCTCTCTTTTACCCGCTCTGGATCAGCCACGTTCTCAAGTAACTTAATGGCATCTATGACATCCTCAAACGTGGTAGACCTTACCTCGATTATCTCCCCGTCATAATTATTAGTTACTTTTTCAGTGTAACCTTTTGCTATTACAAGCTTATAAACATCAGCAAGCTCGTCCAGTTCTTCTTCAGTAGGATCATAGGCATTGATCGTCCTGTAGTCCTTTATACCACAAAGGTCCACAAGGGACCTGTACATCGGAGTAAAACCAATGAACTTACGTCCCAGCCATCTATCAAGGCCTTCCTTACCGCTTTGCTGGCGTGA
>NZ_JAUVEY010000014.1:0-25683 GCF_030594565.1 Methanococcoides sp. | reverse complement strand
CCGAACTGTGCTATTGTTCCAAGGGAAGAGGGCCTTGAAGAACTTGCTCCAGGGCAGATAGTATATTGTGTCATGGCAAAGAACCAGACCAATGAACCGGAACGCATGATCGCAGCAGCCATTGGAAATGCTGTACCTGCTGATAGCAATGATTATGGTTACATTTCCGAACATCATTCATTCGGAGAGGATGAAAGGACCGCAGGGATCTATGCAGAAGACCTTGCGGCTACAATGCTCGCGACATCACTTGGCATCGAGTTCGATGCTGATTCGGCATGGGGGGAAAGGGAACAGGTGTATAAGGCGAGCGGTCATATATTCGATACTGTCCACTATTGCCGTTGTGTAAAAGGGGATGAAAATGGGCTGTGGACAACGGTCGTTGTTTCTATGGTGTTTGTTCTTTGAATTGGTATGTGTCCGAATAATTTTCGGCATGGCTAACCACAATTTATATATTTAACACAGGGATTATAGCCACGCATATATTATAGTGTGAACAAGATGACCGGCGACCGTATAGAAGAATATCTTGAAACGATAGACTCCCTTGGCAAAAGCCGTGGGAATCCCGTCAAGAGCAAGGATCTTGCTGAAGAGCTTGGCGTATCTCAAGCTTCCGTTTCTGAAATGGTTCAAAAGCTGGCGGATGAAGGGCTTGTGAAACACGAACCTTATCATGGCGTTGAGCTCACGAACAGAGGCGTTCTTCAGGTGAACAGTATCCGCCGGAAGCACCATGTTATTGAGAAGTTCCTTTCTGATGTACTGGCTCTTGATCCTGAGGTCGCACATAATGAAGCCTGTGGGCTTGAACATACGGTATCTGACCTTGTAGTGGAAAGCATGTGCAATTATCTTGGTAACAACAATATCGATTGCAAACCCGCGGATGGGAATGAACATTGTCCTTTCAAGGAGAGCTATGTTTCTTTGGCCGATCTTAAAGAAGGGGATTGCGGTACGGTTGTTATGATGACATTGTCAGGTCAATCAAAAGAGCGTCTGAGCTCACTTGGAATGATAACCGGTGAGAACATAGAGGTCAAACGTAAGCAAAAGCAGGGTTCAACTTCGATACTGACCCGGGGGACCGAGATAGCTCTTGGAAATGAGATCGCTAAGAAGATATTCGTACGTTTGGGTATGAGGAAGAGGTATCCACGTGGAAACGACAGAAATTAATGATGGCCCTGTTGCGAATATCCGTAAGACAAGGTCGTCTGATTTCGATATGACCATAGCCTTTGTGGGCAATCCCAGTGTCGGTAAAAGTGCATTCTTCTCCCGTCTGACAGGTGTGGGAGTTGTAGTGGCGAACTACCCCGGAACCACTGTGGAACTGACACATGGCAGCGTCAATGTAGGCTCTAAGAAGCTCGATGTTGTTGATCTTCCGGGTATCTATTCTCTGGGGGCATCAACTGAGGATGAGAAGGTCGCAAAACGCTATTTCTTGCGTGAATATCCGGATGTCATCATCAATGTGGTCGACGCTACCCGTCTTGAACGTAATCTTTTTCTTACTCTACAATTGCTTGAGTTCAACATCCCTATGGTGGTAGCACTTAACCAGATGGATGCTGCAATGGAAATGGGTATCGAGATCGATATAGAAAAGCTCTCCGAGACCCTTGGGGTGCCTGTGGTCCCTACCATCGCTACCAAAGGTGTCGGGCTGGAAGAGACTGTCCTTGCAGCCATCGATGAGAAGCTTTCCATTAAGGACAGGCGTCGGGTACATTACGATAATCATATTCTTCGTGCAATTAAGACGCTTGATGAGAATTTTCCAGAGATCGGATATGGTATCAAGGTCCGGGCACTGGAAAGGGATGAAGAGTTCGTCAAATTGAGCTGTCGCCCTCACGATGCCGACCTCTTGTTAATTACCTCCGAATCCATTACCGATGATATTGAAAAAGCACATGGTATGTCCATTTCGGATACTATCGTACGTGACCTTTACGGTGAGGCCGGTTATATCGTTGACAGGGTGACCACTCAGGTCGAACATAAGGTCACATTTAAAGAAAGGATCGATTCAGTGCTCACTTCGGAATATGTGGGTATTACCGGACTTGTTGCTGCACTTCTATTGACGTTCTTTGTAGTTTTTACTGTGGGCGGTTTTCTCGAAGAGGGCATCGTTTCTTTGTTCGAGATATTTCTTATCTCTCCTGCAGAAAATCTGCTTGCAGGTTCACACCCTGTTCTCAGTAACGTTATCATCTATTCTCTTCTGGGAGTCGAGGCAGGGTTCGCTATCGCGATTCCCTACATTGCGGTGTTCTACGTGATACTGTCACTGTTCGAGGATTCCGGTTATTTGACAAGGGCATCCTTCCTGCTTGATAACTGGACGCACAAGGTAGGGCTTCACGGTAGAGCTATCATTCCTCTGGTACTTGGTATGGGTTGTAATGTCCCGGCAATAATGTCTACACGCACCCTGAATACGGTACGTGAGAAAAGGATAGCATCTGTGCTGATAGCACTGACCCCATGTTCTGCAAGGACTGTGATCATAATTGGACTTGTGGGCACCTTTGTAGGATATTGGGCAGCTATTTCCATCTACGTGCTTGAGCTTGTGATCATCTTTGCTACCGGCTGGGTGCTTGGCAAAGGGCTTTCGGGAGAAAGGACCGGCCTTATAATGGAAATGGCCCCGTTACGCAAGCCAGACCCAAGGGCTACTTTCCAGAAGACCTGGTTGCGTGTCCGTGAGTTCATGTATATTGCATTTCCATTGCTCGTAGCTGGAAGTGCATTACTTGGCCTAATCGATTCCCTTGGTGTTCTGGATGTGTTCCAGAATGCAGTGGAGCCGATCTCAGTGGGTATCTTTGGATTGCCGGCATTTGCAGCAACTGCCCTTATCTTCGGTATCCTCAGGAAAGAAATGGCGTTGCAGATACTGGCGGTGCTTGCCGGAACTGCAAATTTTGCCCTGGTGCTTACGCCATTGCAAATGTACTCTTACGCGGTCATTACCACCATCTATATCCCATGCATTGCAACCATTGCAATACTAAAGCACGAACTTGGATGGAAAGATACTACGTTAATATCTCTTTTCACCATTACACTCGCACTGGTCATCGGTGCATTGATAAACATGATCGGAATGAACTTTTAAGGCTTACATTTTCCATGTATCTATAATATTTACATCTCGGTAGGTTTTAATAGTACTAAACAAACTTATCTATATGACCCGTATCAAAGCAAATACTGAAAGGCCTGCAATAACCGCTCTGATGGATATTTTCGAGATGAGCAACCTGCGTGCACCGGGTTTCGATGAAGTCTCTGATATGCTTGAGATGATGGGTACGCATGCCTCAATAATGAATGGCGCAGTGTCATATGAGGAAGAAGAGGTCTCCCACGTTCATACACTGAGCATCATGGACATAAAAAGAAAGTGAGTTATTTTGTTCAAAGGGTTGAACTCAGAAGTTCGTCTATTTCTGCATCAATTTTTGCATCCAGGTCCATGTAAAAAGTGTGGTCACGTATAAGGTTGCCTTCAAATTCTATGGTATCAAGGTGGCCGTACCAGTAGATCACCATTCCTGTGCCATAGTCCCTTTCATAATGCTGGAACTGCTTTTTAAAATAGTAGGTGTGCTCCTTTTCATCCCCGAACATTGCCTTACTTTCTATCCACTCGATCTCAGTGCCATCAACATAGAGGGTCTTGTCAAGAAAAAAATCAGGTGTCTTCTGCATTCCTAGTTCTCTCAGGTCTTCTTCAGTGCTGTAACCTAACTTGTAGTGGTCAAGCCATTTGCCTATAATGTCCTCTCCCATCTTTCCCTTTACAACCTGAAGTGCATGGGCTTTGGGGGAGAAGAAATGGTCCGAGTTGGTCGCATCTTCTATTTCGATCGCAAGTCTTCTGTTGTCCAGTGTGTCCAGATTCTTGAGGACATGCTTTTTAGAGTAACCCAGTTCCTTGATGATCACACTTGCCATTAAAGTAGCTGGGACATCATTATTCTGTGCCAGCGTATTGATGGTCATGCCCTTTTCCCAGAGGTATCGGAAGTTCTTTGCTTTATTCTGAAGCTGCCCCATCTTCCTTTTGACCTTTGAGACCGTTTTCTGATTGAGGATCGCAGCAATGACCCCTGTGCTTTCTTCAAATTCAATAGCTAATATATCTACATCTTCAAGCGTGTTCACCCGCTGATATATCTGGAGGTAGGTCTTTTTTTCCATTTTCAGTCCTCTCCTTTTGATACTTTGGTCAGTATACAGTTGTCACACTGTTTTTTTCCGCAGTAGCTCTTAGCATACTCCACTATCAATGCGTGGTATTCCTTATATAGCGACACATCTTCAGGAAGGTTCTTTTCAAACATCTCCTGAAGTTGCATATAATTGCCTTCAATACCGATACATTTCATGATGCGTGTCGTGTAAGCATCGATCACGAACTTCGGTTTATCAGCAGCGTAAAGAACAATACTATCAGCAGTCTCATTTCCCACACCATTGAGGGAAAGCATGAGGTTGCGCAACTGGGTTGTTGGCAAGGAAAATACATTATCTATTCCTTCCCTGGCAAAGAATTCTGCAATACCTTTCAGACGTTTTGCTTTCTGTCGGTAAAAACCGCAACATCTGACAAGTTCTTCAATAAGTTCCAGTTCAGCTCTCGCAAGTTTTTCTGGTTCTATCAGATCATATTTCTTCAGACCTTCTATTGCCTTTTCAACATTGGTCCATTTTGTCTGTTGTGTCAGTATTGTGCCGATCACAACTTCAAAAGGAGTGTCAGCAGGCCACCATTGAAGATGTCCTATCTTTTCGAGGAGTGCCTCGTAGATATCACTGACATGTTCGTTTTTCATCTCATTTTATAGATGTTCTCCTATTATATAATCATTAAAGCTCTCTTCAATAAAGGCATAATGGAGGAAATATCCCTGTGAGATGAAGTTAATAATGAAGAAAAAATTAAGGTGGTAGATGTTTATTTCCAAAAATCCTTCTCATAATCTTCGGAAATATCTCCCAAGTCCATCATCTTGCTTAGCTTATCCTTTTTGTCGGCATCTTCTTTCGAAGGTGTGATCTCCCTGACCATTTCGGTTTTTGGGTCAGAAACATGTGATTCGATCACTGTGGTATTCTCTGATTCCATCACAATGGTTTCTCTTATCTCACTAATATGAGGGGCCATCTCTTTCTTCTCTTCAATGGTCTCTTTTTCTATAGTGAAAAGTTCTGGCGTATGCCTGTCGATCGTTGCTTCAGAGATACTCCCAAGTCGTCTGCGAGTCTCTTCCGCATAGGTGTCGCGAGTAGTTCCTATCTGATCGCTTTGTTTGTGAGTCCCGCGGTATCCGATGGAACAGTTCTCCTCGCCTGTACGCCAGTCTATGTGGTAGAGGTAGCATTGCTCTTTCTTACATCGGTGCTCGTTGTCCTGTGGGCATATATCGGGTAACGCCATGGTAAACCACTTCGGTATGATTATATTTCTCAGATGTTCTTCAGGAAATCAGCGATAAGCGGAGCAACACTGATGCTGCTTTGTGCTTTTTCAAGAGTGTCCGATGCGATGATCTCATGGACGCCAGCATTGTAAAGCCTTAAGACACCGTTCTTGGTAAGCACAGGATGCACGCATGCGATGTAAACATCTTTGGCACCCTGGCTGCGAAGCAGCTTTATGGACTCTGCCATAGTGCCTCCTGTGGCGATCATATCGTCTATGAGAATGATCTCTTTCCCTGTGACATCGATGTTCTTCGTCTTGATGGTGACAGTGTCCCCGGAATGTCTGGTCTTTTCAAGGTAATCGTACTCGATCCCTACATCCGCTGCGGCACTTTCTGCAAGGGCAATAGCTCCTTTGTCAGGTGCGATGATAAGCGGATCTTCCAGACCCAGTGATCTGATGTAATTCCCTATCAAATGGGATGCGTCAAGGTCAAAAGAATCCGCATTGAAATGTTCTAGTACGCTCTTCTCATGAATATTGACCGTGATGACCCTGTCAGCATGGATAGTCCGTGCAATAGCACGTGCACTGATCGCTTCTCCAGACCTGAACGTCTTATCCTGTCTTGCATAACCCATGTAAGGTATTACCACTGTGATCGTGGGTGCATCCTCACAGGCATCGATAAGCTGCAACAGGGAAATGAGGTCTGCGTCGGTGGGTGTGCTCTGTATAATGGTCACATCATCGACAATATCTTCGAGTATCCTTGTATAGACCTCTCCGTCGGGGAAACGGTTGAATTCGCAAAGGGTTGGTTCCATATTTAGTTCTCTTGCCACACGTGATGCAAGTAACTGTGATGCAGGTCCTGCTATGATCTTCAAATGATGTACCTCTCTTGTCTCGTTTTGTAGTAATCGAATTATCAGCCAATGAACTTTCTTATTTACATTGAACCATTAAAAGTCATTGGTTTGTAATGATCTCTTTCACTTTTCTTACAACATGGATATTCTCAATGGCAGTTGATGGGTAATTGCCGGTATTGTCCTTTTCAGCAGACTTTACCATATCCCATACCGTGAGAAGTGCAACTGAAACCCCTGTAAGTGCTTCCATTTCAACACCTGTTCTGCCCACGGACCTTACTTCAACATTGGCAGTAACATCACCTTCGCCGATCTCAAAATCCACATCTACGGAAGTGATCGGTATCTGGTGGCACATCGGAATCAGGTCCGGCGTTCTCTTTACTGCAAGTATGGCAGCGGTCCTCGCTGTGGCAAGGACGTTTCCTTTTTCCACACTTCCACTGCGTATCTTCTCGGCAGTTTCTCCATGAAGTTTTATTTTTCCGGAAGCTGTTGCATACCTGACAACCGTGTCTTTGTTACTTATGTCGACCATGTAAGCACGGTCATCTTTAATGTGACTGAATTCCTGCATTAACATTTCTCCAATATTTAATCGATACGCACCTGTTTCCTCTGGTCATAATCAAGAATTGCATCCTGCATTTTTGACATGAGTTCCCGTGCTTCAGGGATCGAGAGCTTGACAATTTCCTCGTCCTCTCCATGACTTACTACTACACGAACCCGGTTCCTTTCGATATCGACTATTATTTTTCTTTCTGTATCCATATTCCCACTCCCTTTATTTCATTACTTCTGTTATCATATCAATAATATCTGTTGCAAGCAACCCGTGCCCCCACCTTTCAAAAGCAAGGTCTCCGGCTACTCCATTGATATAAGCTGCACCACATGCCGCATCCATCGCAGGCGCAATTGCAAAAAGAGCCCCTGTTATTCCGGCAAGAACATCTCCTGTGCCGCCGACCGTCATTCCCGGATTTCCGGTATGATTGATGGCGACCCGCTCTCCGTTGCTTATGTGGTCCTCTTTACCCTTAAGCAGGACAGTTACATTGTTCTTCTTTGAGAATTCAAGTGCGTCCTCTTTACCATTTCCGCCCAGTGCAGTAAATTCTCCTGCATGTGGCGTGATGATCATCTCAATGTCTTCTGGCACAGGAAGGGCTATCCCGTAAAGTCCGTCTGCATCGACAACCACTTTTTTGCAAAGGGGAACGATCTTCGAGACAGTATCTTTCGTCCGCTCGTCCCTTCCGAGTCCCATTCCCATGACCACTACGTCATGGCCTTCTATGAGTTTGGCAACGGTGTCAATATCCTTCTCACACAGGATATTGGAAGAAAGAGCTTTCACAATGATGTTCGGTGAGAAGGAAGCTATGATGTCTGCAACATTTGCAGGGGCTGCCACTGTCACTATGTCTGCACCGGTACGCAATGCTGCCATGGCAGTGAGTGCAGGAGCACCGGAGTAAGGCCCGCCTCCGATAATGAGCATCCTTCCATGTTGCCCTTTGTGGCTATCCCTGGATCTTGTTCGGAATGCAGCGATATCCCCTTTTCCAACGTATGTCTCAGCATCCTCACAAACTCCTATGTTGATGACCTTGACCTCGGATGTGTATTCTTTAGCATGGTCTGATGCCAGTCCCTTTTTCATCCTGTGAAAAGTGAGAGTAATATCCGCACGTACCGATCTATCGAATTTCCCTCCCTCGGGATCGAATCCTGAAGGTACATCAACAGCAACTACCGGGACCTTTGAATCGTTGATAAGGTCTATCACTGTTGCTTCAGTTTCCCTTAACTTTCCGGTGATGCCTGTTCCCAGTAATGCATCCACTATCAGGTCTGCGTCGTCAAGCCATCTAGTTGCTTTAAGCTGTTGGGGATCTGTTATCTCAATGAACCCCTCAATTCTACAATGTTCAAGAAGAGCGAAATTGTGCATTGAATCCTGGGTCCTTATTCCCGAAGCCGATCCAATGAGTGCAATATTGACTGTAATTGCAGGGTCGTATACCAGATGTCTGGCAGCAACAAAAGCATCGCCTCCGTTATTCCCCCTTCCTGCAACGATGAGCACATTTCCTTTTTGAATGCGTTCCTTCACTTCATGGGCAATGGCAGCTCCGGCATTTTCCATAAGCTGGAGTCCTTTTAATCCCAAGTGCTCGCAATTCTCATCGATCGTTTTCATTCTTGAAGTTGTGATCCCATTCATGTTCTTCATATATTCTTCTGTTTGCATCGTATTTAGTTCTATCAATCTGGTTATTTTGACTTCAATGAGTACGGATTGGGTATGCCTTCATTTCCGGTGGAAGCGTTCATGTATATATACGTTTTCCGAAAGACGCTTAATAGCGAACAATGAATTATAGCTTACGAGGAGGTATCAATATACCCACTTTGAAAGAAATAGATGTCCCGGACAAGAAGTGGCAAAATCCCACTTATCTGATCTTGGGAAGTGGCAGTATCGGTTTTGCTGTCGCAAAGGAGCTCCGTGAGCTCGATAAAGACCTTATAATCGTTGATAAGGATTCGCAAAAAGTTGAAACGTTACGCGAAGATGCGTATGAGGCCATTGCAGGGGATATTTCTGACCCTGAGGTCTACAAACAATTGAACCTCAAAGAGCTTACAGGCGTTCTTGTTCTTAGTTCTGACAATGAGGCCAACAAAAAGGCACTTGAGATAATACCCACTTTGGGTATAAATGATGCTTATTGTGTGGCAAGGGCATCTGATGCCATCAATCTGCAGGAGATGGAAGCTCTCGGTGCAGACCTTGTGTTGATGCCATCCCGATTGGTTGCAAAATCGCTTGCAAGATCGCTTGGACGTGCAGAGGTTGTTCACCGTGGGAACAAGCTGTCCCAATGGTTCAAGGATATGTCCGGCAATGCACTTGCTATCGTAGTTCATGACAATCCCGATCCGGATGCTATTTCCAGTGCACTTGCACTGCAAAAGATCGCGGATTCATTTGATGTTAAGTCCTCTATATTGTATCATGGTGAGATCGGGCATCAGGAGAACAAGGCATTCGTGAATCTACTGGGTATAGACCTTAACAGAATGGAAGAGCATAGCCTTTCTGATTTTTCTGATATCGCAATGGTGGATTGTGCGGTTCCGGGAGCTAATAATATGTTATCCCCTGGGATGCATCTCGGTATCGTTCTGGACCATCATCCACTGGGGGACTCGGATATCGATGCTGATTTTGTGGATATTCGTCCTAATGTGGGAGCATCTGCAACGATCCTTACCAAATATCTGCAGGAATTGAACATCGAGATCGAACAGGTTCTTGCAACTGCTTTGCTTTACGGTATCAGGACCGATACCTTGGATTTCAAGAGGAATACCGATTCAGCAGATCTTTCTGCAGCTGCTTACCTTTACCCATTGGCGGACCATGAAATACTTGACCAGCTCGAACGCCCTTCAATGTCGATCGAGACGCTTGATATTCTGGGAAAGGCTATTCTTAACAAGCAGGTCATTGGTAGCTATCTGTTGTCGAACGTTGGTGTCATAAGGGACCGCGATGCCCTTCCGCAGGCATCGGATTACCTTCTCAGCCTTGAAGGGATCTCCACGTCTATTGTTTTCGGTGTGTCCGATGACCGTATCTTCATCTCAGGTCGAAGCAATGACATCAGGATAAATCTCGGTGAGGTCCTTAGGCGTGCGTTCGGAGAAAAGGCTGCTGGAGGTCACTCCAATGCAGCAGGGGCCCAGATCCCGCTTGGTGTGTTCAGTGATATAAAGGATAGGCAGACACTTCTCAGACTTGTCAATGAGGCAGTTGTTAAGAAATTCCTTAACGCGGTCGGTGTTGATGAGAATACGGAATGAACTTGAATGACTTGTAGGTCGACCATGTTCTCAGATCATCGGCAGCGTCTGGTAAATGAGCTCAAAGAGGAACTTGAGGCTGCCGGAAACATTTCGTCTAAAGCTCTGGCAGCACAGATACGTGATATCGGTTTTTCCTGTTCGATGTGTGGGAAATGCTGTAGGCGTTCCTGTGGGGATAACCGTGTTTTGCTGACCTCTTCTGATATACGTTCATTGCAGGACTCCTCACTTGAAGATGCGGTCTTTCCAATGTTGCCTGATATTCCTGATGTTTCTTTAGCAGATACCGTAAATGAGTATGGGCATGAGTTAGAGGTGGATGCGCAGGGCAGGTATCATACGTTTGGATGGATGCTGAAAAGGAAGGCGAATGGTAATTGTTCTTTTATTGGTGAGGATGGTACGAACAGGTGTGGCATTTATGATCGTAGGCCGATGCTTTGCGGGACCTATCCTTTCTATATCGAAGGTGGTAAGTTGCTGACCTCGGAATGCGAATGTCTGGGAAAATCAATCTCTGTTGAGGACTCCGTTTTGCTCGCAAAAGATCTGCTTGACAGGTATGTTACTGAACTGGAAGATACTGTTCTTCTTTATGAGAAGTTCGAAGGCATGGGCACTTCATCTCAGACCCCCGGGGGGTCAAAAAGTTTGTCAGGGGTTGACGGCATCATTTTTGTTGTGCACGATCATAATGGGAACTCGGAGTTTGCAATTAAATTGAATAAGTGAAGCTGCTAATCGATTGTTTTATTTATAAGGTACTCATTAAATGCAGTGATTACCATGTCCAATACTAATGATCATCCAATGACGATCTCTGAGAAGATCTTTTCAAAAGCTTCAGGAAAAACGGTTAAAGCCGGGGATTTCGTACTTGCGAACATCGACCGTGCAATGACTCACGATATCACTGGTCCCCTTGCAGTAGATGGTTTTTATGACATCATGCGTGACAAGGAAGAGAAAAAGGTGTGGGACCCAAGCAAGATCGTGATAGTCTTTGACCATCAGGTTCCTGCTGATTCTCTCAATGCTTCTGCAAACCATATCATGCTCAGGAAGTTTGCAAAGGAACAGGGAATTCTGAACTATGATGTCTATGAGGGCGTATGCCATCAGGTCATGCCTGAAATGGGTCATGTAAGGCCTGGTGACCTTATTGTGGGGTCTGATTCCCATACTTGTGCATACGGGTCTCTTGGTGCATTCTCTACAGGTGTCGGTTCTACTGATATGGCAGCGGTGTTTGCATCAGGTAAGCTCTGGTTCAGGGTCCCTGAGACCATCAGGTTCGAAGCCAATGGAAAGCTTCCAAAACACGTCTATTCAAAGGACCTTATACTGCACATGATAGGTGATGTCGGTGCAGAAGGTGCAAGATATATGGCTGCTGAGTATGCGGGTTCCACCATTGAAGGCCTTACGATGTCCGAGCGTATGACCATTTCCAATATGGCAATTGAAATGGGCGGTAAAGCAGGTATCATTGAAGCTGACAAGACCACAGAGGCATATCTTAAGGAGCGCATTCCTGACTATGAGTTCGATCCATACTGGAAGTCCGATGAGGATGCCGAATATGCTGAGTTCCATGATTATGATGTTTCCGATCTTGAGCCACAGGTGGCATGTCCTCACAACGTGGACAATGTAAAACCGGTCTCTGATGTGGAAGGTACAAAGGTCGATCAGGTATTCGTAGGTTCATGTACCAACGGTCGCTTTGAGGACATCAAGATCGTGGCTGAGATGATGGGTGACGAGCCTGTTGCAAAGGATGTACGTCTTTTGATCATCCCTGCATCAAGGACCGAGTATATGAAAGTGCTGCGTGCAGGATACGTGGAGCAGTTCATGGAAGCCGGTGCAATTGTGGAATCACCATGCTGTGGACCATGTATGGGCGGTTCCTTTGGTCTGCTTGGTGACGGTGAAGTGGGACTTGCAACATCCAACCGTAACTTCAGAGGAAGGGAAGGCAGCCCTGAATCATTCGTATATCTTAGTTCACCTGCAACAGCTGCAGCATCTGCACTGACCGGTGTGATAACTGACCCAAGAAATATCTGAGATATCTCTCAGTTCTTTTTTATAAGTTGACCAAAAAAGATATATTAGAATATTGATAATTGGGGGTTCGACGTTGGTATAAACCAACAACAATTCCGTCATATTGTGTTCGGATTACACACCAACGTCAATACACCTTATTTTATTTCTTCATTATTTTAGCGAGCTGTTTCTTTTATTTCCAGAACAGCTCTTTTATGATATCGCTGGAGCTGATGATGCCTATTGGTCTGTAGGATGCTCCAACAGTCTCTTCTGACATGACTATCAGGCGGTGTACTCTTTTATCGACCATCATGTCAGCAACATCGTGAACGGTTGCATTTGGACTGACGGTTTCAACCGAATCTGACATCAGGTCTTCCACAGATGATAGTTCCCAGTTCTTATCCTTCATCCGTCCTAAGATGTCAATATCAGATATGATCCCAAAGGTCTCACCGCCGTCCTCTATGGCCACAACTGTGGATACGTTCTGGTCAGCCATCACCTTTGCTATCTCTACCGCATTCGACTCAAAAGGTACCGTCACTACTCCCCTTGTCATTACGTCCTTAACCTGTATACTTTCTGCTATCAAGATATCTTCCTCCCTTGTGTCTAAAAACGATTTGTCTGCCAATACGGGTGGCTTCAAAAATACTACAATATTTATTTTGAGAGTTTAGCTATAAATAAACATCGGATAGTTGCATGATGTCTTCAATGGCATATTGGGGAATATTATATGTGGGAGGGGGATGATATGCGTAAATATCATTGAAATCCTTTTTAATGATGTAATCCTATTAGCTAAATAGACTGGGTACTACGATCCTAAAATTTATGTTCAATATAGAGGTTTTCCAATGACTGATGCAGATATGTCTGTTCTGAACGAAGTATTCGATGTGATAATGGACCGCAAGAACAATCCTGTGGAGGGTTCTTATGTTTGTTCTCTTCTTGATCACAGGAAAGGTATAAACAAAGTGCTCGAAAAAGTAGGTGAGGAAACTGCTGAAACGATCCTTGCTGTCAAGGATAATGACCGGGCTGAGATAATCTATGAAACCTCTGATCTGTTGTTCCATCTGCTGGTAATGCTTGCAGCTACTGACATTACTCTTGAGGATATTGCTGAAGAAATGAAAAAAAGAAGGCATTAAGGTCATATCAGTATATGACCAGTTCATGCAATACATCTGTTCTTGATATCATTCCTCTTGGAACTCCATCAATGGTTACGATAAGCCTTCCAATGTTGTGTTCATCGAACATATGAGCTGCATCACTAAGGGATGATTCGCCGTCAATGGTAATGACATTCTTTGTCATTATGTCCTTTATTTTCAGGGACATCTTACCACTTGCAAGGGTTTCTCCTATGTCCATGAAAGTTACCATTCCCACTATCTTTCCATTATCTTCCACTGGGGCGCCGTGTATCTTGTTCGTTATAAAGATCCGGGCAGCTTCTTGTATCGTGGAATTGGGTTCTACCGAAATGGTGTCTTTTTTGATGTAATGTTTGACCGATTTCTTTGGTAGGGATACCATTTCCGTTATTTCAAAAAGAAGTAAGTTCTCAGTATCATCCCGGCCAACTACATCTCCCCTTACTATAAGTCGGTTCACAGGTGTTGGTCCTACTTGGACTCGATCTCCACTGTTGAATGCCTTGATGTTCCCAAGCACTTTTATCCTGCCATTGCACAGGTCAGGATGCCTCACTGTTGTAAAACTGATCTCTGCAACGGTGGCACCTTTTACAACCTCTTCATTTTTGTAGATGGGAACTTCTGCTTCCTTGTCCATTGCAGTGACGTTCAGGGCTTCGTATGCATCACCGGTTGCTCTGTATCCACCTTTTGGACCCGGAACTCCCTCTACAAGTCCCAGCATTTTTAGTGATTGCATCTGATTCCTGACAGTCCCCGGATTCCTGTCTATTAACTCGGCGATCTCCTCACCTTTAACTGCTGATGCCTTCTGACGCTGAAGGTTGATCAATTCAATGATTATCTCTTTTTGAATGGGGGTTAATTCCATAAGCTCACCGTTATCTCCTAGTGGATTTATCTGAATAGGACTATATATACATGTTGTAAGAATTGCAATGAATGATAATTAATAATCTTTTTATTTAGAGGGCTATACTTCGAGGAACACTAATATATAGCTTATGCGAGTTTGAAACTGATTATAGCTAATTATAGGTAAAAGATCATGATATTTGAGAAGATTCACACGGTTCCGACTTCGGACGAGCTTATTGATAAAGCGTTTCGGAGAGCAGCGCGTGCAAAGGCAGGAAAGACGGTAAGGGATAGGGACGGTGCAATGAAAGCACATGAGTCTATGATAATGACCTCTGGGAATATCCTATCTGACAATCTTGCAAATACTGTCAGGCGTTTTCCAAACTTTGATGATCTTTCAGACTTTTATTATGAACTTACTGATGTCGTAGTAGGTATCGATGACCTTCGTATCGCTCTTGGGTCTGCTGACTGGGCAAGTGCCAAGTTACATGAGATCTCAAGGGAATATGTGGGTAAGATAAGAAAAAGCAAGGACCCGGTAAAGACCCGAAAAGAGGCATTTGGCCGTATGAGTTCTGTGATAGGTTCTATTAGTAAGCATCTTATTTTCCTGAACGAAGCCCGTAATATCATGAGGAAGTTCCCGGATGTACGGGAGGAACCTACAATTGTAGTCGCAGGTTATCCTAACGTTGGGAAATCAAGCTTTGTTGCAATGGTCACCGGTGCAAAGCCGGAAATAGCTTCCTATCCTTTTACGACAAAGGGTGTTCTTATCGGACATTTTGAAAGGAACCATGACAGGTATCAGGTAATTGATACTCCTGGTCTTCTTGACAGGCCGATGTCTGAAAGGAACGAGGTGGAACTTCAGGCGATCACTGCGATAAAACATCTTGATGCAGTTGTACTTTTCATTCTCGATGCAAGTGAGACATGCGGTTACGAGATCGCTGATCAGAAACGTCTTCTTGATGAAGTCGTGGCAAACTTTGAAATGCCGGTCTATGTTGTTGCGAACAAGTGTGACCATGATCTCTTCAAAATACCTGATTTCGTTGATGTGAAAATGTCAACCGCAACAGGTGAGAATCTCGATTCTATCGTCGACAGGCTAGTTGAGATGATCGAAGATACCAAAAATGAGAAGGAAGCAAAAGAAGCGGCTGAAGAAGCAGCTAGAGAACTAAGCGAAGAAATGGCTGAAGAAGCAGCTAAATTAAGCGAAGAATTGGGTGAAGAACTCGATAAAGCCGATCTTAAATGAACTTCAAGATCTAATAAAAATGAACAGGTCCTTTATAGGACTGTTCAGAGTACTTTTTCCATTATCTGTAAAGCTCTTTTTATCTCATCCATTGATGTTGCATAAGACATTCGTATGTAGCCATCTCCGTTCTCACCAAAAGCTGTTCCTGGTACGACAACTACTCCGTTAGCTACCAGCTTAGTGGCAACTTCGGTGCTGTTCTCCACTTTTGGGAATATGTAGAATGCGCCTTTTGGGGGTTCACATTCCATTCCCAGTGCATTGACGCCTTCAACAAGGAAATCCCTGCGTCTTTTGAACTCATCGCGCATTGTATAAACAAAGTCCTGCGGGCCGGTAATGGCGGCAAGAGCTGCTTTTTGTGCAATGGAGTTCGCGCATGCCTGCACGTATTGATGGACCTTTAGCATCTGCTCGGTATATTCTTGGTTCGCAGCAGTGTATCCGACACGCCATCCGGTCATTGCATATGTCTTTGAGACCGCATTGACCGTTATGACATTGTCAGTGAACTTTGCAGGGCTGACGTGCTCTCCTTCGTAAAGGAAATGCTCGTAGACCTCATCGGAGATCAGCGTGATGTCATTATCGTCTGCTATCTCGGCATAGGCCTTGATGTCGTTTTTTGAAAGCACTCCTCCGGTGGGATTGCAAGGGGAGTTCACGATGACCGCCTTTGTTCTGGGGGTGATCTTCTCCATTACATCTTCCGGTCTCATGGTAAGACCTTCTCCCAGCGGGACTCCGATTACCTTTCCGCCCATGAAGCCTGCAAGGGCATTATAGGATACGAATCCCGGGTCGGAGATGATTATCTCATCTCCCGGATCAACGAGTGCTGCGATGGCTATTTCCAGCGCTTCGGATGCACCTGAGGTAACGATAATACCGTCAGTACTCACCTCGAAACCATTCTCTTCCCGGAACTTCTGGCTTAACGCTTCCCTTAGTTCAATGATCCCGGCACCGTACGTGTATCCGGTAAATCCTTCGTTAATGGCATCGATGGCCGCTTGCCGAATATGGTCGGGCGTATCAAAATCCGGTTGCCCAAGTCCCAGATTGACCGCATCTGAACCGGCAGCCTCGAACATCTTTCTGATACCTGATATATCAACATCGAGAACACGTTGTGCAAATCCTCTGCCGCTCATGATGTCTTCCCCTTACTCAAGTTTAGCATGACGTGACTTAAGATCGTCCTCGGATGCTCCGGTAATGGAGATAAGCTCTGCAATAACGGCATCAAGGAATACCATGGATGATATCTCAAAAGAAGTTCCCAGGGGTGTGAGATTTGAATAGTCTCCGCGCATATGCCTTTCAAGGTATCCGCCAGTATCTTCCTTTGTCCTCCCCTTGATTTCCATGGTGACATCTGAAAGATTGCCGAGTGTGGAATCGCTGTTGGATGTAATGGTGATGAGCTTTGATCCGATATCCTTTGTGATCTTTCCAAGATTGGAGATCGATTTCGTTTCTCCTGATCCGGATATTGTGACAACTACGTCTCCTGGGTGAACCGCAGGTGTAGTGGATTCTCCGACCACGTAGGACTTCAGACCAAGATGCATCAGACGCATTGCAAATGCCTTTCCTACAAGACCTGATCTTCCCGCACCCATCACGAATATGCCGTCCGCATCAAGGATGGTTGCTATCATATTTCTGATACTTTCCTTGTCAAGGTCGCTGGCAACACTTTCGAGGTGGTGTGCCATAAGCTGCATGGATGAGACCAAATGCTCACATTTTATTGAAGATACGTCTTTCATAAATATTCATTCCTTTCATGGTTTAGGGGCATCTCTGTGCTTGCCCTCATCTTTATATGTAATATCCTTTACTTTCCATCCCTCGATATTCTTGAATTCCTCAGATAATCGAGCGATGTCTGAATCGTCACCGTTCCAGTAAATGTCAAGGTGCACATCATCCTTCTTCAAATCTTCGATGATGGACTCTGCCAGATGGTAAAGTGCTTTGTTACTGTAAAATGGGATGTTGAACATGGCCCGATATCCATTATGTGTCTTCGCATAGGATACCAGGATATAGCCACTACTTTCATATTCAGTGATCTTATCGAAGTCACATACGAGCTCAGTTTCATGGACCGCTGTTTTGTCTATCTTTGAGATGCTGATGAGGGTTTGCCCTACAATGACAGCGGCTGTCTGGCGTCCGTACCAGATGGATATCTTTCCATAGGTGCAGACAATGTTGACCTCATCTGTCCCCATGGCATAAGAAGACAATGAATGAGTGGCTTCTATTGCTTTTTGTTTTTTTTCAGCGTTATCCATTCGGTGTCCCACTTATGATTATTTGCTTGAGACGAGTGCACTTATCATGTCACGGTCTTTCTTCAAGGTTTTCAGCTTGTTGGCAGGCCCTATCACAGTAAGTCGGGTTCGAACTACGTTCTTCTTGAGCAGCTTTCCAAGCAATGATTTATCTGTCTGGCTCGGATAACTTTCCATCTCGATCCCTGCAAAATCATCAGGCTCGATCTGTGTCATCGTCATTTCGATAAGCGTTGCTTCTTCTTCAGGGGTAAGCCCCTTTTCAAGAACGAGGATCTTCCCATCCTTAACTTCATCAATAATAAATCGAATCTTTTCCACAGGTTGCATTTTTGCGAGTTTGTCCTCTGAGACCAGGTCCATTTGAATTCCCTGCATATCGATCACCCAAACCTTTTTGCAACTTCATCGTAGAAAGTATCGATGTTCTTTCCCTCAAGGGCAGATATGGCTACCATTGGATGCTGTGGGAATGCTTCTCTTATTGAAGTGGCTGAGGATTCCGGAAGGTCTGTCTTGTTAGCAACGATAAGTAGCGGTAAGTTCCTTGCTTCCATATTCCCAATGACCGTAACATTGACCTGGGTATATGGGTCTTCAGTTGCATCCATTACCAGTATGACCCCGTCAAGGTTCTCCAGCCACTTTACTGCTTCAATGACCCCTTCGGTTGCTTCCTTTGCCCTTCTTTTGGATTCTGCTTCGTTCATTCCCAGTTCCATGAACTCATGGAAATCGATCTTTGTTGCAAGTCCGGGTGTATCAATGATATCAAGACTTATCGATCCACCGTTTGATTGGATGGTAACTCCTTCTCGTCGTCTTGCACGGCGGGTTTCGTGAGCAATGTGGGATACTGAGCCCATGGCATCGCCTGTCCAGTCTCTGAGTATCCGGTTTGCAAGTGTGGTCTTTCCTGCATTGGGCGGACCATAAATACCGATTCGTGCATTCTTTTTGTTAAACATCCTTTTGAAGAATTTCTTAAATGATCCCATTACGCCCATAAGTTCCCTCCGATGTGATACGGGAATTCCATTCAAATATATACGTTTTGATATTACTCATGCCTTATAAATAATAGCCTGAGTACCATTATTCTAATTATGGATTATTAAATACGTCATAATAAAGAATCATTCTGGATTTCATTTGTTTTGAATGAGTGCCATTGATAGATTTATTGCGAGTTCTGCAATGTTGGACCCATAATCCCCTATCCTGTCAAGACTGTCGGCCACAGTGCCAAGTGCAACAATGGATTCAGGTGACTCAAGCGTTAAAAGGGATGCATCAAGTGCATTGATCTTAACCTTTGTATCATCTGCCCTTGAGATGACCATATTTGCAAGTCCCGTGTTCTGGGTGTACAATGCCTCGATGGCATCCTCTACCATTTTACTTGAGGCTTCTGTTGAGGCCTCTATAAGGTCCATTGTTTCCGCAGGGATCTGGATCTCCAATGTCGGTACTATCGCTGCTATCTTTGCAGCGTGGTCAGCAATACGCTCAAGAGAACTTGCAGCGAGTCTCAGATCGTGATACTCATCGATCGTTGTCTCGGATGCATCGGGGACACGCTTTCCACGGAGCACCGATCTGAACTGCTTTGATATCAACAGGAATAAACGGTCAACTTCATCATCACGCTCTACTACATCAATGGCGAGGTCGTCGTCCTGTGTCTTTAATGCCTGTATGGCATCCTTTAGCATGGAATTGGAGATAAGGAATATTCGGCGAACACTCTTTTTAATGGATACTTCGTTCGGGTTCAAAAGGTCCTGAATGAGTACCGTTTTTGCGGTCTCTTCGATTATCTCCGGTCCGATCAGCTTATAACAAACATTTCGGATGGTCTTCTTCTGTTCCGCCTGTATCCTGTTTGCACGAAGTTCAATAAGGTCAGACCCGGACAGGTATGCAGCAATAAGGGTGCGTATAAGCTCGTCTCCAGTGTGGCCGCTAACATCTATCACATTCTTTTTCTGGGCAGGTGTCTCACTGTCCATTGGAGCGATCGTAAGCGAACCGTCCGATCGTGGCAGAAGTGTCACCTGTGACCCGGTCTTTATTCCAGCCCCTTCAGCCCATTTTTTTGGGAGTGATACGATGTATGTGGACCCGCCCGTCTGCTGTATCTTTCGCGTTTCTATGTTCATCTCTCCTTTCTGCACATTTCTATGTAGTGCTATATACGAAGGGGCATGTATATAGTTTTATTCAGGGGATATAAATATATTTATGCATTATCCATAGTTCAAAAGCCGTATTTTCCAATAAGGGGTACAAATATGACCTCTCCCCATGTTCTATAATTGATGTTGCCTTCGTTGTCTTTCCTTACGATGACAAGGTTTTGATGCCGTGTTCCTACTGGGACCACCATTATCCCGTTGTTTGCTAACTGTTCCCTGAGCGGCTGTGGTACTTCGGGGGCTGCGGAAGTCACAGTGATGCGTTCGTATGGGGCGTGTTCAGGTAGGCCGCAGGAACCGTCATCATGTATCACAGTGACGTTTGAATATCCTGCTCTTTCAAGATTGCTTCTGGCAAGCTCGGCAAGTTCTGGAATTCGCTCTATTGTGTAGATCTTCCCGTTCTTACCTACAAGTTCAGCCATCACAGCAGCATTATATCCAGATCCGCTTCCAATCTCCAGAATGGTCATACCTTCGGTAATTTCCAGAAGATCGCACATTATGGCAACCATATGAGGTGCGGAGATCGTCTGATCATGTCCGATGGGTAACGGAGTGTCTGCATAAGCAACACTTTGCATATCCTCCGGAACAAAAAGGTGTCGCGGGACCTTTTTTATGGCATTGAGCACTCGCTTGCCAGTCCCGTTCAATTCCAGTGCTCTTGTTAATATCTCTTGTCCCTTTGGCTCCATGAGGTTTTCCCCTCTCCCCATCCTGTCCTGCGCTTTTCGATCGAATAGATACGTTTGATATACTTGGCAGCAACACTATCTCCCTTTCGTGATCGGAATCCGCCATCTCTGATCTTTATCTTGGTGATGTGGAACGACTTTCCGCCGGCGTTATAGTCTCCACCGACAACGAACTCAAATTCTCCCGGGACTTTCTTTTCCAGAGATGTTGAGCCGTTCCTTACCTTCAATGATATCTTTGCAGTAACCTCGTCTGTGGCACGTCCCCAGACCACATCGATCTTCTCGACTTGCTGGCGGTCCACACGGCGACCTTCGGATTCAATGGCAGTGACAATTATTGGATATACTTCGTCAGAGTGCTCATCATCGACCACAAGTTCATCATCGATATATAGCATATCCTCTGAGTCGATAGGTGCGTGAAGGGTAAATGAAATATCATCCTTGCTAACAATTATTTTTGTAATGATCGGCTTTTTCTCTTCAATTATGGTTGTGTGGACTGCTCCACATTCCTGACATTGTACGACGGGATTCTGTCCCGCTCTCATTATCTCGTGTTCTACTGGCTCTTCAGGTGAGCATACAGGACACTCGACTATTACTTCTTCGTTCATGGTATCTGAGCATATGATTGTTAGATGTGTGTATAAACTTAACCATGAACGTTTCATCTAATTGAGGCAGCATGTGCAGCGATGAACTCGCGGATATATTTTGCACCAAGTATTGCAGTCTGCCCGTTATCATATTCCGGAGAGATCTCCACCACATCAAAACCTCTGGCAATGGGTGCTAATTTCCTTATGATGTCTCTCACTTGTACCGATGAAAGTCCAAATGGTTCAGGTGTTCCCAGTCCAGGTGCAAACGCGGGGTCAAGTGCATCCATATCAAGGGAGATGTAAATATTCTCACAATCAAGATATTCATTGATCTCCTCAGTGAGTCCCTTTATCCCCTTTTCTGTAACCTCTTCGGGAGTATAATAACGGACGTTGTTCTCTTTGGCATAGTCCCATTCTTCCTTTGGACCGCTTCGAATGCCTATGCTGACATAGTTCTCAGTGACCTCTTCGAGAATATGGCGGGAAACACATGCATGATTGTACTTCATTCCCTCAAACTCATCCCGAAGGTCAAAATGTGCATCCAGTACAACGATTCCGAGATCCTCTCCTGCATGTTTTGCACAGGCTTTCACACATGGCAGTGTCAGTGAGTGTTCCCCGCCCATCATTATTGGGATCTTTCCGTCATCAACGATGTTAAGGACATCGAGATAAAGTTCATCAAGGACATCGTCCACAAGAGCCCCTGCTTCGAAATTTCCTGCATCGTGGGCCGGAACGTCTGATATATCAATATCAAAAAAAGAGTTATAACTTTCAAAATTTGCAGTGGCGCTCCTTATGGCATCGGGAGCCCATCTGCTTCCAGCCCTGAACGATGATGTGCGGTCAAATGGTACTCCAAATATGACATAACTGGCAGAATCGTAGTCTGCCAGTGCATCCATCATGCCGGGCTGATAGAACATAATATTCCTAAGGGTTTATCTAAGGTCTATCTTCATCTTACCCATGGCTTCAAGGTATGTGATATCTTTACCTTCAGTGACCCTGTCCTTGTAGTCTTCAGGGATGGTAAGTTCGAATGTAGCGTAGGTTTCCATGTCCATGAGCTGTGCGATGTTGCCGGAAATGGATAATACCTGTGCACTCTTACGCTCGACGATAGGTACGTAGGTCTTAGCGGAAACTGAGCTTATGATGGAACGTTTCTGGCCATCGAATATGCCAACTGCCTCTATCCTTGCTTTTGCTGATCCGTGCTTACCTGGCTTTGATTTTTGTATGCTCTTGATGACACATGGCTCATCATCGGCAAGGACGTATTTACCTTCTTTAAGTTCTTTAACCTCTACCTGCTGTTTCATTTATAATCCTCCTGTAATCGCAAAAATGTAATGTTTTTTATTAATGGATGAATGTGTGGTTATAAATCTTTATTCTATATATCAATCTAACGAACAAAGAAATTCATGGGCATGGATGTTTCAAAACTATTTAAATGCATATCCTATGGATATATTCCAATGTTCTGCAATTCACTTTTTAAAGTGTTTATCCTCAAGGCTCTTTATCTTTTTGTGATAGCGCAGCCATCCTGTTCCCAAATATCCCAGAACGCCTATGGCTATCAATACAATTGCAATTATTATCGGATACGTCTTTTCCAGAAGCAAGGGATTCACATTCTCCCTCTGTTCATACGAGGGATACATTATGTCCTTCTTGTCATTACTATGGTCAAGCCCAAGGGCATGTCCGAACTCATGTATGGCGATCTGTTCCATGTTCGCATCTCCATATTGCTGCCAGGAAAATCCTCTTTTATCGCCGACTTCCAGAACTATACTGACACGAACGAATCTGCCAGCAGCTATTTCCGGTCGGCAGTATCCTGCAACACCATCCTCTGCACCGGTGGCCTCTTCCATGGTCTCGACCCACATGACGTAAATATCTGCATTAGGGTTATCAACTATCTCGAAATCGGGGTTATAATACAGTTTACCGTTCCCTCCGTTTTCCCAATACTTCGTTGCATCCACAATTGCTGTCCGATATGTATGGCTGTAGTGGAGGGGGGTATTCACATCATCTATATACACTGTTATGGGAGAATGGTCCCAGGGTTCGTCAAAGAATCTCGGATATTCCTTTTCTCCAAGAGCTCCGAATGCAGGAGTCACAAGGGTGCATATCAGAAGAATGCTGATAATCGTAAATTTGAGCTTCATTTCATCTCACTTGGGAATGTTATCTATCTTTGAATGTGATAGTTATTTCTGTTCCATTACTTCTGTTAAGATGTACATTTCCACCGATCTGGTCCACCAGTTCGTTCACCAGTTGCATGCCTAAGGTATTTGTTTTGCCTATCTCTATCCCTTTCGGGATGCCTATCCCATCATCGGCAACAATGAAAGTGAACTGCTCTTCCTTTTTGTGGAAAGCAATGGATATGTTCCCTTTTCCTTCTGGGAATGCATATTTGAAAGAGTTCACAATAAGTTCATTAAGAATAAGCCCGAGGTGGATGGCTTTGTCAACGTTCAAAAGAATATCCTCGACATCCATACTTAGTTCAATATCTTTTCCCTGCAGGTCATTCATCTGGTACAGATAATTTGTAACGTCATTCACATAATCCCGGAAAGCAACGTTTGTCATATCTCTTGAACGGTACAGTTCTTCATGTGCAATGGATATTGAATGGACGCGGTTCCTGCTTTCTTCAAATGCATCTATCACACGGGGGTCTGTGAAATTGCTGGCCTCAAGGTCCAGCAGACTGGCGATTATCTGAAGATTGTTCTTTATACGATGGTGTATCTCTTTTTCATGTGTCTCTTCAGCCTTCGCAAGTGCTTCTTCTGCTCTCTTTTTCTCAGTAATATCTTCCCCGGAAGATAACATCCCTGTTATTTTTCCATCCTTATCTTTTAACAGGGTGTTGTGCCAATTTATGATCCTTTCTTCTCCATCCGGTCTTAGCAGTGGGGATTCAAAGTTATCAAGGCCGTCCACTTTTCCAGAGATAAAGGTGTCAAAGTCTGAGATCTCCTTTTCCCTAAATCTTTCCGGTATAAGCGTTTTGAAGAAATCAGTTCCTATAAAGTCCACTTCCTCGCAACCTATGATCTTACAACCTTTCTTGTTGATCAGCTTGAGCTTATGGTCGGGGTCTATCACTGTGAGCATGACATCGGCGGTTTCAAGATATTTTTTGGCAAGATCCTTTTCCGCGATGTTCTTATCGTAAAGCTCTTTGAGTCTCAACAGGGATTTGACCCTTGTTTTCAGTTCGATCTGATCGATCGGCTTTGTCAGGAATTCATCTGCGCCGGCTTCAAGGCCCTGGATGCGGTCCTTTCTTCTGGAAAGGGCTGAAACAATGATGATGGGTATGAATTGAGTATTCTCATTTTCTTTGAGTTTAACACACACTTCATAACCTTTCATATCCGGCATCATCACATCAAGTAGAACAAGATCTATCTCCTCTTTTTCAAGGATCTCAAGTGCTTCTTTTCCCCGGTATGCAGGAATCATCTCATAATCGGGCGAGAGGTACGCTTCCATTAATTCTACATTTTTTTGGTCATCATCCACGACCAAAATTCTTGGTAAAGCATTATCCTGCAATCTGAATCCCATTCCTTGGAGAATTGACTTGTTTGAAGACAAATATTGTCAATCACATTCATCTTGATACTCTTCTATATAAAATGTCCCATCTTTTTATTCATTTATAGGATGTTATTCAGAAAATGTTATAATGTCCTTCTATAATCTTCACTTCATGAACAAATGTGTGGCTCTTTTTTTGGTCATTGTATGCCTTGTCGGATCTTCAGGTTGTGTGGGGTCTGGCACTGATTCATCGTCTCATGCCCTTGAGTTCGTGAATGTGACGGAGGTTATAGATGGTGATACGATCGTGATCTCTTCAGGTGAAAGAGTAAGGCTTATAGGAGTTGATACTCCTGAGGTCGGAGAACCTTATTATTCCGAAGCGAAGCAATATATGGTGCAAAGGGTCCTTGGCAAGGTAGTCGGGCTCGAAAAGGATGTTAGTGAGACCGATCATTATGGCAGACTTTTAAGGTATGTCTGGGTGGACGGTGAAATGGTGAACAAAGAACTTGTCCTTTCAGGACTTGCTTTCTCAAAGACCTATAGGCCGGATGCGCATTATCAGGACATTTTTGACAGTGCGGAGGTAATAGCAAAAGAGAATGGTGTCGGGCTCTGGTCGGTTTCTACAATAGCCGAGGATACTGTCACTATTTCATATCTGGAGGCAGGACGCTACATCGACCAG
>NZ_JAUVEY010000184.1:0-3279 GCF_030594565.1 Methanococcoides sp. | reverse complement strand
ATCCATGGAACCGGTAACTTTGCCAGCATAAAGGATCACATATCCATCCGCATTCCTTGAAGCTCGCCCCATTGTCTGTATAAGCGACCTTTCCGAACGCAGGAAACCCTCTTTATCGGCATCAAGGATAGCTACAAAAGCTACCTCAGGTATATCCAGCCCCTCCCTTAACAAATTGATACCCACCAGAACATCGAACACACCCTTTCGCAGATCACGGATTATCTCTACCCTCTCGAGAGTATCGATATCAGAATGCATATAACGCACCCTAATACCCATTTCCAGAAGATACTCGGTCAGGTCCTCGGACATTCTTTTGGTAAGCGTTGTGACAAGGGTGCGATAGCCTTTCTCAGTGACCTTATTAACTTCACCGATAAGATCATCGATCTGATTCTCCACCGGGCGAATGAACACCACAGGGTCAACAAGACCTGTCGGCCTGATTATCTGCTCCACGACAGCACTGCTGATCCCGAGTTCATAATCCGCAGGTGTAGCTGACACATAGATGGCCTGGTTTATCTTATGATGGAACTCGTTGTAGGTCAACGGCCTATTATCGTAAGCAGAAGGAAGACGGAAACCATAATTGATAAGTGCCTCCTTTCTGGCACGATCCCCATTATGCATTCCCCGGATCTGAGGAATGGTCACATGGGACTCATCGATAACAAGCAAAAAATCATCAGGGAAGAATTCGAGCAGAGATGAAGGAGGATCACCCGGCTTGCGTCCGTCAAAGTGTCGGGAATAATTTTCAATACCGCTGCAATATCCAAGCTCGCGGATCATCTCCAGATCGAACTTTGCACGCTGCATAAGTCTCTGTGCCTCAAGAATACGGTTCTCAGACTCCAGTTTCGCAACCTGCTCCTCAAGTTCTTTTTCAATTGAACCAAGTGCTTTGACCATTTCCTCCTGCGGCATCACGAAATGTTTAGCAGGATAGATGACAATGCTGTTGTCCTCTTTAACCTCGTCGATTGTCTTTCCAGTCACTGGATCAAAGGAAGAGATCCTATCGATCTCATCACCGAACAGTTCTATACGAACGCCATGGATATCCTGTGCAGGAAAAACCTCAATAGTATCGCCTTTGGATCGGAAAGACCCTTTGGCAGGTTCAATGTCGTTACGCTCATAGTGTATATTGATGAGTGCGGCAAAAAGCTCACTTCTACCCACCTCATCACCCGGGCGGAGAATAACAGACATTCGCCTCCACTCATCAGGAGAACCGATGTTATAGATGCTTGAAACACTGGAGACGACGATAACATCCTTGCGTTCAATGAGGGATTTTGTGGCCGACAGACGCAGACGATCGATCTCTTCGTTCACAGAAGAATCTTTTTCTATGTACGTATCTGTGGTGGGAAGATAAGCTTCCGGCTGGTAGTAATCATAATAGCTTACAAAATACTCCACTGCATTATTAGGAAAAAATTCACGGAACTCAGAGAATAGCTGTGCAGCAAGTGTTTTATTATGTGCGATCACAAGAGTCGGTTTTTGCACGTTCTGTATCACATTCGCGACCGTGAAGGTCTTTCCAGAACCTGTAACACCCAACAATACCTGATGTTTCAGACCTTTGTTCAGCCCTTCGGTTAGTTTTCTTATAGCTTCCGGCTGGTCACCTTTAGGTTCATAGTCAGATACAAGATCAAAACCACTCATCACTCTGTGAATATGTATGTGAATAGCTATAAACGTATGCGTGTGTCACTGTGGCAAGTTTCACAGAATAACAGGAAGTGAATACGCTATCACAAGAAAACAACAACTGTTCGATATGATAAACAGTAGAATATAAGAAAATAAAGAAATCAGAAAAGTAAGCATTAACAGATGATCTTTACCAGGATCATGCCCTCTGTACCTGCCAGACAGGATAACCTTGTACATAAGGCTGACCTACAGCCTCCACACGGTCACCAATGTAGAGATATTCGCGCTGAGTACGGTTTCCACGGCGTTCAAGAAGATTCTTTCGATACATACGGGAAAGATATGTTGATACTGTGCTCAATTTGATCTCACCGTAGATACTTTCGTAGTGCTCCTGTATCTGTTGTGAAGTTGACCATTCGCGTGAATGCTCATATTTCAGGAACATTTCGAGTCTTTCACTGATCGTCAGAGAAGTGTCCATTATTCTGTCACGGAGTGATAAGTTCGGCACGATCTTGTTGTGAACTTGTGGAACTTGTTTTTCTGTGACAGTGGACTGAGAAGCATATGGCATGCCCATATTGGAAGTTGACATAGCCTGTTGTTGCTGTTGTTGTGGTGGAATATAATTAACGGACTGATTCACAACAGGATTAGCAGATGTATTCACATTTTGCTGGTTCACAGGAACGTAGTACTGCGGGTATTGAACCTGTGTTGCTGGCATCTGCATGCCAGAATACATCGGCGGTACAGGTGATGGTACCGGCATAACAGATACTGGATAAAATTGATTTTGTCCACCTTGTTGTGGTTGTAACACTACAGATTGTGAATTTTGTTGTGAAAAAAGTTGTTGGGCATTCTGCCCGGAATGCAGATTGGCTGATGAAGATCCAGTCGAGCGAGTTTGCGCCTCATCTAAAGTATCAATAAACTTGATCACTCGTTCTTTCACATTCTCACCAGCAAATTCAATGCTGGTGGATTCTTTCCCTTCGCCATCGAGTATTTCGATCCGAATCTTCATCTTATGCGCCCCTGCTAGCGTATCCATCCATCCCCTCAGATCGGTGGATTCACAAACCATTCATCCCCTCAGATTATGGTTTAGTTTTTGTGTGAATGCAGTCAAATACAATCGCATTGTGGTGATTTTATGCAATTGATACATGCTGCAATATAATAATAGTGTGTGATAATATATAAATATTTCCTTGAATTTGTGTCATTATATGTTTTATGGCAAATTAAAGGGTTTTAAAGCTTTATTTTCAGAAAAAAACAGATAATTACAGCTTAAAATTGAAGGAATTTTTTCCATTGAGCACAATGAGAGAAAAAGACAATTGAGAGTATGAAACAAAATGGTATTAAGACGTATATAATGTGTATGAACTAGATATAAACCAGCACAATAACAAAAATAACAAAATAATGAAAACAATACGGATCAATTAGTATTTAAAGCGATAAAGACCCCACCATAAATACAAATTGAACAAAAAGGCGTGCCCAATAGGGATAAAAGAATCCTTAAAGGATGAGACATTTTCTAACACGCAGTTGTTTTATATTACATGATGTTATAAGAAGGCA
>NZ_JAUVEY010000047.1:0-13789 GCF_030594565.1 Methanococcoides sp. | reverse complement strand
TCCCGGTCAATGTTGCAGATCTCGACTTCCAGTCCCTGCTTCCGCATACGCATTTTTACTTCATCCATACCAGTAAGGGACGATATCAACATAAGGATAATTCCCCCATTACTTAGGTAGGGAGTCACCTCTTCAAGGAATATATTGACTGCTTCGCGTCCGTCAACACCGCCATCAAAAGCATAGTTCAGCCAGCCGGGGATCTTTTCATCTTCTGCTGTAGGAAGATACGGAGGATTAAAAAGAATAAGATCGAACTTTGTCCCAGATTTAAAGCATCCGAACATATCTGCCCTGATAACCACGACACCATTGCGTTTGGCACATTCGGCTGCAAAGGGGCTTATTTCCGTGGCAACGAGGTCCACACCCACATTGGCTTGAAGGACCGCTGAGACAAAACCAGTCCCTGCACCAACCTCGAGTACACTCATTCCATCCTGTGCCACATCTATTGCAACATCTGCAAGCAGGTATGAATCTTCGGCAGGATCGTAGACATTCTCATCAAGTTCGATGTCTGCATCCCTATATGTTATGGTCACCATGCTTTTAGGAGGTAGCTTTCATTTTAAAGATATGGTTAGCGATCTCCGCTAGTTCGTGCGGTTCAAGGTTTTCGGCTCTCTTGGACATGAACTCTTCAGGCAGTTCGGCCACTATCTGCTTGATGTTTGGAACATTTAACAGATGATTACCCTTTATAATGGCATTCCTTAGCTTTTTCCTACGCTGGAGGAATACTGCGGTTACCAGATCAAGGAAGAATTGAGGGTCTTCAACGTGGAAAGAAGATGGCCTTGGAACTACTTTCACAACAGCGGACCAGACTTCCGGAGGCGGTGAGAATGCAGATGGTGGTATCTTCATGATAATATCTGCATCGGCAAAATAATGCGTGTTCACTGAAAGCCTGCTGTAGTCTTCAGTATTTGCTTTAGCCACCATGCGCTGTGCAAATTCATACTGATACATCAGTATCCCCAGTTCAAACTCGTGCTTAAAGAGCTTAAAAGTTATAGGAGATGATATTGAATAGGGAAGATTTGCGACAACCTTATTGAATTTCGGAAGATCTAACTTAAGGACATCGCCAGGTATTATCTCTATTTTCTCATTATCAGAAAAGCGGTCTTTGAGGACATGTACAAGTGCAGGGTCGAGTTCGATGACGTAGACCTTACCCGCCTTTTCAAGAAGACGCTCGGTAAGATTTCCAATACCCCCACCAATCTCCAGCACGACATCCTTTTCAGAAAGCTCCGCTTGATCGACAATGGAATCAAGTGATCGCTCATCGATCAAAAAATGTTGGTCATGACATCCACCACGGATGCCATATTTTTGTAATATTTTTCGGACCAAGTCAATGACACCTTATTATCAGTCACGCTTCTGTTGCTGCATTGCTGTTGTAAAGAGCCTGTATTTGATGTTATCATCCTTGAGCTCTTCAAGGATACGGTTTACGATGATCTTTTGCGGAATGTGCACTCCACCCACACGATCATGGAGATCCTGCAGATTATTGAACTCACCTTTCTTGCGCTCATCGATTATAGCCCACATCAGCTTCTTTCCGATACCTGGCAGAAGCTCAAGCATGTGCAGTCTTGTTGTTATTGAATGTGCATCGTTGAAGAATTTAACGAATTTATCTTCCTGGTCTTTGACGCAGATCTCAAGAACAAAAGGTAGCTCGAGCTGTGCTCCGTGGCTTAAGTCATCAAAGTGGATCCTGTGTTTAACGTGATCAATGACATCCCGATCCCCATCGCCGACATAGACTTTGGACTGTATCTCAGGATTTGCTCCTTCCTTAGGAACCAGCTCCATAAGAGCGAAGTGTTTGTCACCAATTGCCTGTACGAGAGGTTTCTTTTGATATGCTGGACGTTTGTCAGTAGTGCTTCCGTATGGCAGGTAGTCAAGGACCCATGCGTAATCCTCTTTCTCAGGCGGCGTTCCCTTCTTACTCATAGATATCCTCCAGTATGTTATGGATTAATGTTGAAAACTTACTGTTCCCACTAAAAAAAGTAAAGTATGAGATATAAATTTATTCCATTGCCTCGATCACAAGGGCCAATATTGCGTCCAGCTCTTCTTCGGTCAATGTGAATCTTTCTTTTGCATAGACTGTCCTGAGCTCATCCCTTGTCAGAGGTGCAATATCAGCAATATGTATTGCGATCTCAGGCTTCATCTTCTCCATCTCAAGAAGCTTGTTAACAAGTTCTCTGGATCGGCTTGCATCCATCTTTGCAAACATGTCCGCATGGTTGATAGCTTTGCGAAGTTCATATCCAAGCTCTTCTTCCCGTGCCACGCGCTCTTCCATTATTCTGTTAAGTATTTCCTTGACCTCAGGAACGGTCAATAATTCTTCGCTCTGAATGTGTTTGACTATCATTAAAATACACTCTTTGGAATTCGATATGTTTAACGTTTTTGTACCTGCTAAAGTAATAGCAGATGCTATCTGTCAGATGGACTTCCACACAGATATAACTATCGACAATAAAAGGTCACGCCCAGGCCATTACTAGCCTGGATGTTGAATTTAGTATTTCTGTGGTTTCAAGTGCTGTGACAGGGAGATGACCTCTTTCTTAGAGTTTCCATCTGTTACCTGTAAAAGATAAGCCCTTCCGCGCTTCCCAAGTACCTTACCGGTCTTCCCCTGGAACTTTGCGTTTGGCATTCCCTTCTGTACGCTTGGATCGATATCGATGTGGACCATCTGGCCGTCTTCGAAATCCTGAATTGCCTTGCTTATAGGGGAGAGACCTCGTTCCCTTACTGTCTTCTTCAATTTGTACCTAGTACAGCTACGTTCACCGTTTGATGTTGGCATTGTTTTCCTCCATTATTTCAGGTCGTGGATAGACCTGTATTTGATAAATTTGATATTGGGTGACTTATATGTCGACCCCGACAACATCCAGTTCTGTAACGAAAGCCTGTGAACCAAGAAGCCCGGTAAGGCTTGGTATGGTCCTTCCTTCGTCACTGGATATCAGTTCCTTTACATACAGGCCGCCTTCACAATGAACTTCGATCATTGCGTAATCATCTGTTAATTCGTTAAGCTTCATGTCATGAACAGTTCGCTTACGAACCAGATCGGCCCTTCTGTGTGAAACACGCTGTGGTGTTCTCTGTTGGATCTGCACACCAATAAGTTCATTGATGGTAGACCTGAGTTTATCCTCTGGAATTTGCTCTTTGAATGTAACTTTAAGTTTATAAACCTTATCCGCCTTTACGGTCTTAAGGTTCTCTACAGTGCTCTTCGGAGTGAATGTTAACCCTTCTACCTCGATCTTCCCGCCTGCACGCTCATTGATCTCCTTTTCGACCTTTGCAAGATCGCATGTGCGCAGCATGGGTTCAACCGCTTCGACCACGAACGGTCTACCGGATCCAAGCATCAGGGCATCGATATCCTCACGCCCTGCCCCATGGAACTTCGTATCCTTTGACTTAAGGGCTTCCACGACAGGGTCCTTGATAAGTTCGTCAACGGATTCAGGGTATTGCTTTCCTGTGAAGTTACAGGTCTCACAGCCCCTTCCCCTGCATGTCCGGCATGGCCAGCGCGTCTGTGGAATAGTACGCACCATTTTCCGGTACCTGCCAAGAATATAGACCGAGCGTACCTGCAGATGAACTTTCTCTTCGGCAAGATCGAGCGTTACAAGAATGTCCGGATTTTCGAGTTTGACCTCTTTGCCGGTCCTTTCTGCAATGAGCTTTCCGACCTCACGGTTCATCTCGGATTTGAACTGTTCCGCATAGGTGGTCCCGGATTCTGTCCAGATAATCTCCTCGTTCTCGCTCAAAAGCCCACTCATCTTCGTTCCGACAAGGAAAGTGGAATGCTCATAGTCCTTCAATGCAGTCTCTGCCCTTTCTGCCCATGTGTCAAGCTTTTCGAAAAGACCAAGGCAAACCCAGCATTTTTCATCCTCGCCTTTAAGTCTAAGGGATTTGCGTGCATTGACACTTGAAGTGCTCAGGTCTTCCAGTATCTCCTTGTCACCTTCGTCCTTGTTAATGCGGTCTCCTTCCATAGCAAGGGCAAGCTTGATAGCACTCCCTCGTTTGTCATTGGTAAGTCCGGTAGAGAGTTTTGCGAACTGTCTTCCCATACAATGGTCACATATCGGTCCTTCACGGACGATCTTTTTTGCAATATCGAGCACGTTCAACTGATCACTTCCTTCTTCCTGTTTTACTGGGATGTACCTGACAAATTCCGGTCTATCTCGTTGTTGATAAGTATGATACAATGGTCGGCATGTAGCGGCATCGGACCAAGAGAGATGGTCTTAGCTCCATGCTCTTCTATTAACTGCTCTTCCTCTTCGGTAACTCCCATATGGTCACCAAGAATGAAAACAGCATTGTTCGTAAGGTCGGAAAGCTCGCGGACATCCTCACCATCTTCATGCAGATAAATGAGCCTGCGTCCTACCTCTTTGAACTCATGAAGCAATGTCCCAAGGTTCCCACTTCTGATGAACACACCTGGAGTTGAGCGTGCCTCATATTCTCCGGCAGTCTTCTGTAATGCTTTCTTGATAAGTGAGCCGGCACTCCTTTCATCAGGATTGAGATATCTGACATGCTCACTATCAAAGCGTATGATCTTTCCTGGCTCCGGTTCTCCAAGAAGTAGCAGATGTACCTGAACATCACGCCTAAGGTCGTGTGAAAGGAACAGGCATGAATTGATGCACCTGCAAAGGATATCCATGCGTCCTGCTGAACCAGGGAGGTCATTCAGGGAAAAGTCACCTGTTGTCAAAGCCTTATGGGCAATTATCACAAAATCTCGCATTTTCTTCAGTATCCTGTCTTTTTTTGGTGATTACCATGTGTTATTAGATTAAATGCACCCTTGGATAACACAAAGCCTTTTTTGAGTTAGTTAATTTGTACTGTGGAATGGTTCATAATAAAGAATATAGAATAAAAACATATCTACTCTGATCAACATTGCATGCTGACAATTAACATGTATTGAAAGTCTTCATTAGGATCAACAAAAAAATGAAGGGAATTCATCTTACCCTGTTAACGATGCCTCTGAACAGACGACCAAGTATGTCAGAACCTGTTATGACTATTTTTTCAGGATCGTCATCATTCCAGTAAAGTATAAGGTCATTATCTATGACATCATCTTCGGAATCTACAGGATAAACCTTCAGTTTATGAAGTACATCCCCTATCTTTACATTAGGGCTCTTTACGATTATCGGAGTATGGCAATATCTTAGTGGACGGAAATCATGTTTTTTGTAAATAGCATCTCTTATGAAAGAGGTAGAGTCTATTGCTACAACCGGATACCCAGTCTTATCGACCGCGATTATCCATTTTTTAGCTGGAAATGCGATCTTATGAAGCAATACCTCAAAATCCGGAGTTCCGACTTCCGGAAAAACCGGTAGGTTGTTAATTGTATTAAGTTCTATTATGGTATTCTCGTCTATAAGCGAACCTTCCTGTTTTATGCCAAGATCATCCAGTGACAAGAAATTAAGAGCGCCAAGTCCTTCCATTTTATCAATATCGCTTGCTTCTGCCCTCATATGTTTCTGAAGCATTATCCTCAGGGATGTTTCTTTGAAATACTCAAGTTTCTCTTTACCAAGCCATCTGTCAAGGATCATTGCAGAAGGTTTTGTAAAAGGATACAACAGCAGTATGTACAATTTGACAAGAGGCGTTAAGGAAGCACCCATCTTTAAGGCATTTCTTGTGAAATATGCCTGAGGCATTATCTCTCCAAAGCAGGTGATGAATACTGTCGAGAATATGAACGCAGAGCTACCGACCATAACTGAATCCGTTAAAAGGGTAAGCAGTACATTGACACCCACATTACCCCATAATAAGGTAGAAAGGAGTAAATGCGGATCATTTCTTAGTTTTAAGACCTTCTGTGCATGTATGTTGTTAGCTTCGGCTTCTATCTCAAGCCTGAGACGGCTCAAACCAAAAAGACCAATTGTCAACCCCGAAAAGATAGCTGACTGGGACAGACAAAGAGCGATAAGTATCCAGATGATGATATCATTCATGATTTATTGACTCACTCAAAGTAAGAAAAATTATTAAACAATAATATGGGGGCACAAAATAAAACTATTTCCATGTAATTGGAAATCTTTAATGCTCCAGCAAATGATTATGTTGAATAATTGTGTTTGCTGACCGTTTTTAAACTATAATTTTGATCATACTTGGTAGTACTACAATTCAAAGTGTTATACCAAGGAACCCCCCTCACATCTTATTTAATCAGAAAGCATTTAAGTATAAATTAAATTTGGTGGGATGAAGAGAATTATATTCTTTTCATTCCCAAATTCAAAAAATATGGTCGAAACAGGTGTTTCACTGCTCGACTACTTCCCCTTTAACAAAAAGCATTCTGTCGCCGTCCTCTCCTATGCCGAGAACAAGCTGATCATTTTCCATTGAAAAGGTTGTTACATTGCTCAACAGGGAAAGATACTGACTATCCAGCGAGTCAGGACCACAGTATGCAAGTGTCATTGGTCCTGATGCTAAGGTAAGCTCATTTCCTTCGAGTGTGTAGCTTCCACTTCCAAGGTTACAGTCTGCTTTAATGGAGTATGTTTCATCCGAGTTTAAGGTAAGAGTGTAGCTTTCCGGATCAGGAACTACGGACTGGCTGGCTGGAAGCGTCTCAGTTAATCCTGACCATTGCCATTCTATGTCAATGATCTCATCAAGGGATATGATATTTTCTTCGTTCTGTTCATTTTCAACAATGTCGTTTTCATTATCAGTTCCAATACAACCCACTGCAATCAAGGTGCAGGCAAGTAGAGCAAAGATAATGAAAATGGATAAGATTTTTTGTGCATTCATAATTTGATAACCTCCCGTTACCCCAAATATAAATGTGCCATGTTTCTATTTATAGGTTGTTTAAGATACAGTTCAATTTGAAGTCCAAAGATGCTGATTTTAGTATATTTTTGGATGTACAGGGACACGATCCAGGAGATCTTCATGCGAAAAAGGGCCTTTGTGTTTACTTACAATACGTTTATGTGCTGTCAAATGCAATATTTCTGCATAGGGGACTTTCCCGATTGAGGATCCCGTCCCATAGAGGAGTAATAATAATGGCAGATGATATTGATTATAAGATCCACGGGAATGAAATGCAGCTTGTTGAGATAGAACTTGATCAAGGTGAGACCGTAAGGGCCGAAGCGGGTGCAATGATGTTCATGGGAGATGGCATCAAGATGGAAACGTCCACTGGCGGAGGATTGCTTAAAGGTCTGAAGCGTGCATTCTCAGGCGAGAGCTTTTTTATAACTTCTTTTACCCAGAACGGAAAAGGCAAGGGAACAGTGGCCTTTGGAGCACCATATCCCGGCAAGATCATACCCATAGACCTTGCATCAGAAGGTGGCAGTTTCCTCTGTCAGAAAGACGCATTCCTCTGCGCTGCAGATGGAGTCGATATTTCCATTGCATTCTCGAAGAAGATAGGTGCAGGGCTTTTCGGAGGAGAAGGTTTCATCCTCCAGAGACTCAAAGGCAAAGGGCTTGCATTTGTACATGCAGGCGGTACGATAATCAAGAAAGACCTTGCTCCGGGAGAAACATTGAGGGTTGATACAGGTTGTCTGGTGGCATTCTCAGAGAGTGTTAACTACGACATACAGTTCGTAGGCGGTTTCAAGAATGCCCTCTTTGGTGGCGAAGGTATCGTTCTGGCAACGGTCTCAGGACCAGGTACGGTATATCTTCAGAGCCTGCCATTCTCACGCCTTGCTGACAGGATAGCAGCAGCCATTGGCCCCAGTGATTCAAACAGGGGCGAAAAAGGCGGTATTGCAGGCATAGGTGAAAGTGCACTGGGCGGCATTCTCGGTGGCGACAGGAATTTCTAACGGTCTATATGAGGTGAAATAAATGAAAATACTTGCAATTGCTGACATTCATGGTGATTTTTCCCACCTGGAAGATATTAAAGAAAAGGCCGGTGAGATCGATGTAGTGGTAATCAGCGGCGACATTACGAACTTTGGACCTTCCAGCGAAGTGGAACAACTAAATGGTGTTTTTGATGTACCGGTCTTTGCAGTTCCCGGAAATTGCGATCAAAAAGATATCCTTGAAGTACTCGATGATTCGGAAATAGTGAATTTGCACAAGGCAACCGAAAGAATAGGAGATTTCATGTTCGTAGGAATAGGAGGTTCCAGTCCAACACCTTTCAACACTCCTTTCGAACTTGAGGAACAGGAGATCGAGGATGCCCTTGAACCCATGTTCAATGCCTGTGAGGGTGATTGTAAGGGCAATATAGTAATGGTCTCACATGCACCCCCAAAAGGACTTCTGGACTCCATCTCAGGAGACAATGTGGGTAGTGCAGCAGTTGCCAAGTTCATTAACCGCTCAAAGCTGGTCATCTGTGCACATATTCACGAAGCAAGGGGATTTGCCAGATCAGGAGATACATTCCTTGTTAATCCCGGCATGGCAGCAGATGGATATGCGGCCCTTATTGAGCTTGAGCAGGACAATGTGAGCGTGTCCTTTATTGAGGTCTGAAAGAGGGCATCCCATCCAATTAGAACTAGAAAAATGCCCTGACTAGTTTTCAGAGCTCAACTTTCATGAGGTCGGAAGCAATATGCACTTCCCCCTCGAACTTTTCTTTTATGTATTCAAGAGCTTCCTCTTCGTGCCCCTGCATGTGAGGATAAAGATGAGTCAGATACACCCTTGAGATACCGGACCCTTCGAGATATGGTCGCAACATGTCAGGTGTGGCGTGATTGGTCATCGGAAAATCCAGCGGGAACGAGCATTCGTGAATAAGCGTATCGGCACCTTGTGCCAGCTCCATGATGCCATCACATGGCTCAGTATCCCCTGAATAGACAACGACCTTACCATCGTATTCAACCCTATATCCAAGCGAAGGCACACTGTGTATCCCATTACCACACTGGACACTGCACCCGTCTGCAAGCTCAAATCCTTCGCCTGCCGCAACTTCCCGAACCTCGACATTGACCTTCTCTTTCATATACGGATAGATGTCCATGAGCATCCCTAACCATTCCTGCGTCCCAACAGGTCCATAAATGACCGAATCAAGCTTCTCACAGAGCCAGTTAGCTTTGAGCAGACACATGACATCCGCCACATGATCAAGGTGCAGATGGGAAAGCACAATTGTGTCGATCTCAGTATGTGATGTCCCGCTTTCGAATATCCGATTAAGAATGCCACCCCCGCAGTCAAAAAGTACCTTCTTTTCCCCGAACTCGATCAGTACACCTGACTGGACCCTGCCCTTCTGTGGTATCGCCACACCTGTTCCAAGAAATGTTATCTTCATGTTCCATTAGAATAAGGCTTAAGTAACTTAACTTTAATTATGGGGTGACCAAAAGCGTAAGGCAGCCGTTCTAATTCTCATGCGGGGGTCGCCCAGCTAGGTCAAAGGCGCCAGACTTAAGATCTGGTATCGAAGGATTTCGAGGGTTCGAATCCCTCCCCCCGCACTCATTTTTAATGATATAGGTAACGTTTAAAAACCGAACTCCAAAAATATAATCCAATACCTAAAAAAGAAAAAAAACACCAATATTAGGAAGTCATTGGTGGTTTAAGCAGAAAGTTCACCGTAAACTTTCAATAATTCTATTGTTTGGAGAAATTCGAACTATTTACCTTAATTTTCAAGTAAACGTTTTTACCGTAATTAATTAAATACAGTAGATTTTTTAACTTTTTTATGAACTCTCTATTTGAAACATACCACAACAATTTTATTTAGAGTAGAATATTATATTACCCAAATACTCAAAAGGTTATATATGGGTATAAATCTACAAGCCTTTAAAATAAAGAGGGTGTACCTATTAAAGTCATTACAATAATTACTATATTTTTACTTCTGCTTGTTTTTAGTTGTTTCAATTCGGCTGCAGCAGACGTAACGCTCGAATCATCAACTCAAATCGCCACATACGGTGAAAACTTCACAATAGATGTTTTTGTAACACCGGATGCTGCAATTGCAGGATTACAGTTCGATCTCGATTTTGACAGCTCAAAAATCCAGATAGACAGTGTATCTGAAGGCATACTCTTAAGCCAGAATGGAGCTTCAACATTTTTCAGCGACGGAAACACAGACAACAATGTAGGAGCACTTTCAAATGTTTACGGTTTGATACTGGCTCCTTCAAGCATCATAGAACCTGAGTCATTTGCAAGCATCACAATGAGTGTAAAAGAGCAGGCTACAAGCACAGCAACAATTGGTCTGAAAAACGTGATCATAAGTGACCCATCAGGAAATCCCCTAAGTGTCTTGATCAAAAATACGACTCTGACCATTAACGAGGCCCCTTTGGCAAGTGAACCAGAGGAGGTGTTCTATGATAGCTTTGAGCAGGGTGAATGGAACGGGCTATGGGCTGAAGACAGCCAAAGAGACTGGTATGATTCAACTCAGCGGGCAATAGACGGCAGATGGTCTGCTGGAATCGATGGCAGGGCTACGAATGCAGCATTAACCTCTAAAGATATAGACCTGGGTGGCAAAACAACCGCTACAATTACATTCTCCTGGTATATTGAAAGTTACCTCGACAAAGGAGAGTACCTTGCATTCGATGTGTCCACAAATGGAGGAGCTACCTGGACTGAAAAGGCAATATTAAGAGGGAATGTTGACACTGAAAACACCTGGCACGAAGAAAGCATTGACGTAACCGACATAGACAGCCTCAAAATTCAATTCAGGGGAAAGATGTCCAATTCGCAGGAAGATGCGTTCGTTGATATGGTTAGGGTAGTAGCAAAATAAGCAATCTGCCGTTAAATGAAGATGAAATTAAATGGTGTCCGATCTGGACACCAAAATTATTTTTGGAGTTAGAGTTAGATTCTTTTTGGTTCTCATTAACATCGTGTGGGTAATTTTAACGTCCTGCAAGTAAATATTCGCAATTATAGATAATCTCCCTGTACAATCTTTTAATTGTGATGTGGTATTTTTGCTCATTCGATTGCGATTTGCATTAGTTCTTTGAATTCCATGACGCTTGAAAGGCAGATGTAAATAAATTTAGTTACCCACACGATGTTGAAGAGATCCTTCTTTTTTGAATTAACCACATACAAATGTATCATATGATGGTATTTATACGAGTTTGAACTGAAATTACTGAACTACTGTATTTGTGAATGGACCAGTTCTGGAAAAGTTTACAGATCAAACATGTTCGAGTTCAGCCTTTACGTATACTTTTTCCCCTTTGTACTTGATCAGAAGTATCCTATGATATGGTATCATGGTATCTGGAAAAAGCGTGAAGAATAAGTGTCCAATGTCTACTATATCCTCTCCTGAAACAGTTTTTGTATTTCCAGGCACACCCCTGTGGATATACTCGATGCTACATTCGCTTATATCCATGCCTTCCTTCCATTTCAATTCATTGAATATGTCCCTCGGACGTTTTGATTTTATTTTATCATCCATAAAATACCTTCCAGAAGGTCTAATATGTAGATAGTAAAAAGATTCCAATACAGATCCCCACGATCTATTGGATTCCCATACGTTTCCCTCAATATTATTTAGGCTGATCTTAAAATAAATAGTTATTGAAACTGTTTTCCCATCACTTCAAACCATTGAACAGAACAATAATGCAGTACTTTGAACATACTGAACATACTCCATGTATTAGATTTTCGTAGTAGAAAATGTGCAATTTCAGGAAATATACTTACATATTTTCGGGCGGGATCTGTAGCATTGACGATCTTGCTGATCATCTGAACAATGAACAAAGGTATTTTCATCACCTTAACGTAGAAATCATCAACATTGAAAAAAAAGGTAGTGGGTGCAAAATATTGCAATCCACTATTTTATTATGCTTTAAGTGCAAGCAGTGAAAGACCCAGTTTCTTTTCCAGATCCTTTACTTCTTTAGCAGCGTCTTCATTTAAGTCTGCATACTCGATCTTCTCATCTGAAAAAGCAATTAAGGCTATACCTAATTTACTTTCCAGCTCATTGATAGCTTTCAGATTTTCGGTGTCAATTTTTGAATAACTCCACATTTTTAAAACCTCCAATAGAATATACATTCGATTAGCTAATATATGTTGTCTCTGAAAATCCCATATATATAATTAATATTGGATATATTATTGACATAACCAGTAGTCAGAATATTTACATCGATACTCTTATTTTCTCATAGAACAAAGATCATGTCAGGGAAATTTGAAGGAAACGCACGTTTAGTATTTATTTCCTTAAACCGGTTTTCATGGATGGATCTATGATGGTATTGTCTGGAGAAATGGAATTTCGGCTCATAGCATTTGATTCAATGGGTGCCAAATCATCATGCACTCTTGTGAAAACCCCTGACACCAGCATACTTATCGATCCCGGAGCTGCGATCATGCAAAAGAGTTTTCCGCTGCAAGATCCTGAAAAACAATTCTACCTACAAAGCGCCATAAAACAGATCAAAGAAGAAATGAAAAAGGCAGAACACATCGTTCTCAGCCACTATCACTTTGATCATTATATGATAGATGAAGAATCATGTGAAATATATCTCAATAGTGATATGTGGATAAAGGATCCGAACCGTTGGATAAACCATTCACAGTGGGAGCGTTCCCGGGATTTCCTACAATTGATGAGTAAGGTCAATAAAACTGATCTCAAACACTCTCCACCAGGACAAAAACAATACAAAGATCCAGTAGAATGTTTACCCATAGCTTTTTCCAAATATCTCGGAAATTATCAGGAACGAAGGGGAGAACTAATATCAAACTGGAGAAAACGATTTTAGAAGATGCAGGAGCACTGGTCCACTGGGAGATGGGTGGAGCCGGTATCTTCCAGCATGCATTTTTCAGACGGAACCGAATTTGAAGTTGGTGATACCCGCGTACGTTTCAGCCGTCCCCTTTTCCATGGAATAGAATATTCTGCAATGGGATGGGTGATCGCCACCATCATAGAATACGGGGGTAAAAAATTAATTCATACATCGGATCTGCAGGGACCAATCATTGAAGACCATGCACAATGGATCATTGAAGAAGATCCGGATATATTGATACTGGATGGTCCGGCAACCTACCTTTTAGGTCATCTTCTCAGCAGGACAAACCTTGATCGGGCCATAAATAACCTCATCAGGATCATCAGGGAAAGTGCTCCAGATCTCATTATATACGACCACCATCTTTTGAGAGATCCGCTTTACAGAGAGCATACTGCAAAGGTATGGGAGACAGCAGATGATATGCATGTCAGGATAATGACAGCTGCTGAATACAATGGACTTGTTCCTGTTGTTTTGAGATCAGGGGACGGTAATGTATGATTCGAAAGAGCAGGGCACATCATCAAATTCCGGAGGATACTCACAAAATTATCTTCGAGATTTTAGTGGTTTGCTTTATATTACTTGAACTTCGGCTCTGTAGAAAACCTATTTTCCATTTAATTTTAACATAAAATTTTAAAAAGAATTATCCCCTGAGTATTACTTATCACAGAAAACACAAAGGGGATGAATGTGTTTTGTCTAACAAATATTTAAAGTTTGTTGATGCAGCGCTAGCTGTATCAGGTAACTCACACCTTCAGATCTATAGTTGCAAGTATTCCAAAAGAAAATATACACAACACCAGCTATTGACATTGGTTTTATTGAAA
>NZ_JAUVEY010000166.1:0-4163 GCF_030594565.1 Methanococcoides sp. | reverse complement strand
AAAGACATGGAGACGCACCGGAGGTACCCATTCGGTCATTATCACTGATACTGACAGCAATATCCTGGCATTCTGTGAAGATGTGAGCAGGGCTTCCGCTGTTGACAAAGCAGTTGGCAAAGCAGCCCTTGCAGGTGTGGATATGTCCAAATGTGCAATTGTCGCTACCGGCAGGCTCTCAGTCACAATGGTCTCAAAGGCCGTCAATGCAGGAGTTTCCGTACTCGCCAGCAAAGCAGGTCCTATCAATGAAGGTATCGACCTTGCAAGGGCGGTAGATCTGACACTGGTGGGTTTTGTTCGCCTGCCTCATATGTATGTGTATAACGGTATTGAGAGAATTATTTGAAGAAGTTTTATTGTTTTCTAACTGCATGAAAAATGCGTAATTAGAATTACAATTCAATTTTTAATTTCACACCCAACATATTTTCATTCAAGCTTTTCCAGACAAAGCCTGAAAACTTCAATACCTGCACCACGACATGCCGTCATTCTGCTACTATCAATATCTGCACAGACGATGCCCAGTCGTATATCTTCGACATCCACTCCGTACTTTTCAGCATAAGGTAGCTTGAACCTCTGTACCTGTCCGATGGCATTGTCTCTTGCATTAATCTCTATCTCTATCAGGAAATGCTTGTCCTGTGAGTCAGTAAAAACAGCATCTATCCTGCCACCTTCGACCTCCACCTCGACTTCGTGGAACGTCAGTCCGGGTTCGATAAGTTCAGGGATGCTGGATATCATCCTTGATATATCATCTTCGGAAATATGTTTGGACTCAAGGGCATCCTCTACATTTGGTGACCTCATTATCAGATTCAGGTATTGAATAGCAGTCGTCATCTTGTTGTTCTTCACATTAGGATAGACTGCAATGTCCTTTCCATCTCTGGAATGAACGAGTATTCCCACATTGCTGAGATTCTTCTTGCGTGAGATCGGAAGAGAACCTCTGCCCTTGCTAACAACACCGACAGTATTCCTCCGGCTCAATATTCGGATGTTCTCCAGAACATCTTCCTGTTCGTTCTCTGAAAGGTCCTCTATCTTAATGATCGTATAATCACAATCGTGTTCTTCCTTGATGGCCTGAAGGGTCCTCAAAACCGATTCTGCTACTTCCACCGGAGTGTCATCTCTTACATAATACCTGAAATTATCCATACTATCACACTTACAACCTCTCTATATAATAATGAGAACTATTCACATAGGGGTGTTTTATAATTCTAAAATGACTTTCAAAAATTTAATTGCTCAATCTACCTTTCTGTACATTTAAGGATGCTTGTACTCTTCTTTAAATGCAAAGTTTTTTAAGTACATAATATACAATTATTACAACTATTACAACTATTACAACTATTCTAAATATTACTCCTGTTGGGGAAGTTTATTGATAATTTCTATAATAGTTTTTCCAGTATAGTTGCTATAATCTATTTCAACTTAATTTGAAACCGCCATCTATAAATATGTATTTCAACATTCTTTGAAATATCAAGTTTCAATATTATTTGAAATGCCTTGAAGCTGCTCAAGTGACGAAGATCGTTGTATGATAAAGACAGGATGTGATCGTATGAAAATAGAAATACTCGGTACAGGATGTGCAAAGTGCGTCAAGACAAAAGAGGTAGTTGAAAAAGCTCTTCAGGAAAGTGGGCTCCAAGCGGATGTTGTCAAGGTTGAAGATTATGAGACCATTCTTTCCTATGGAGTAATGATAACTCCCGGGCTTGTCATTGACGGCGAGGTAATGATCGCCGGCAAAGCTCCCAGTGTGGACAATGTTAAAAAATGGATCTCTGGATAATGATACAGTCCCATGTCCATGATACGGTATTAAAATCATAAAATTAGAAAAGGTGTTAAAAATGACTGAAAATATGAAATGTGGCGTGAATGTGAGTGTGAGTCAGAGATCGTTGGTATCTATCCATGTTCAGGCTCAGCGAATGTAGGTATCATCTCTACTAACCAGCTGGCAATAGGACTGACTAAAGCTGGAAAAGGCAAGATGCTGTGTACTGCCGGAATCGGTGCTAAGATCCCCGGTCAGTTGAGGTCTGCAGAGGGTTGTGACAGGGTGGTTGTGATAGATGGCTGTCCAATGAACTGTGCCTCTAAAATTTTCGAGAACGCCGGGATAGCAGTGGATGAACATATATTTGTCACTGAACTTGGCGTGAAGAAGACAAGGGATATGGATATCGAAGATTCGGTGATCTCAGAGAGTCTGGTGAAGTGTGTCAAGCTTTTCTGATCGCTCCCTGTGAGCTTTGTGAAAACGAAGAGGATGCTAAAATATAATGCATCATCTGAACAGTGATGCTATAAAATACATGACAGGTGCAAGCCAGCCGTATAATTCTAAGATACTGGTCCCTGTTTATTTACTCTGGAGGAAATGATAATGGTTGACGTGTTCTATCCCATGCAGTGGGTAGCAGATAAGGTCACCTACGATCTACTTGGGATCGAAGCCACTACAGGTCTTGCAAAAAGCCTGAATTTTATTATCTATGATGTACTGAAGATATTTGCACTTCTTTCTGTAATGATCTTCCTTATAGCTTATATGAGGTCCTATATTACTCCTGAGAAATCCAGAAGAATACTTGGAGGCAAAAAAGGACCGATGTATAATGTAGCAGCATCACTTGTGGGTACTGTCACCCCGTTTTGTTCATGTTCATCCGTTCCGATCTTCATCGGTTTCATTGAAGCAGGTGTACCCCTTGGTGTGACTTTTTCATTCCTCATCACCTCTCCCCTTGTTAATGAAGCAGCCATTGCCGTGCTCTGGGCCACACTGGGATTCAAGGCTACTGCACTCTATGTTGTTTCAGGTGTTGTTATCGGTGTTGTCGGAGGGTCTGTAATGGGCCTGCTCAAGCTGGAGAAACACGTTGCAGGTTTTGTCTATGATGTGCACTCACTGCCTTTTAAGGAAGCTGAGATGAGCTCCAGACAGAGGCTCGATTACGCTTTTGATGAGGTCAAAAGCATTGTAGGTAAGATCTGGATATATGTCATTATAGGTGTAAGTCTTGGAGGTATATTCCACGGTTTTGCTCCAGAAGGAATACTTGCACAGTATGCAGGAAAAGATAATCTCTTTGCTATCCCTGTTGCAGTACTGATAGGCGTACCACTCTATTCCAATGTCATGGGCCTGATCCCTGTGGTCGAAAGTCTCATTGGAAAAGGGCTACCCATCGGTACTTCCCTGGCATTCCTGATGTCTGTCACTGCAGTATCACTGCCTGAGATGATTATATTGAAAAAGGTCCTGAGCAATGAACTGATCGCCCTGTTCGTGGCGATCGTGGCAGTAGCTGTGATATTCACAGGCTATATGTTCAATGCGGTTCTGTAAAAAAGGATACTTGATGAGCAAGATATTGGATTTTGCTCTTCTTGTTCTTTCCAAAAAAGTAATAGGGACCTTCCACTCCAATACTTTCGTTGTGCAGTTCAGTTATCTTCTCTTTAATCTTCTTCATCTCTGCAGCTCTCGCACAATATTCTCCCATTTACCGTTGCAAGATCAACTAAATAGTAACCACATCTCTGACATATTCCCCCCGCATATTCTTCTTCCGCCATAACATTTTGTTCGTGGTTCATTTCTATGAGATCTGCCAGTATCGTAGTCAATCCGGGTGCTATCGTAAGTAGATCCCTGGCTGTGATGATGGCCACGATCTTCCCATTCTGCATTACAGCAAGCCTGCGAATATTGGCCTTAGACATTATTTTAGAAGCATCTATGACATTCGTGGATGGTTTGATCATTATCAAAGGAGAAGACATGAGCATGGAAGCAGAGACATTTTCAGGTTTCTTGTTCTTTGCTACTATCTTTTTTATCATGTCTCTTTCAGTTATGATCCCCACTGCCTTATCTTTCTTTGTTACGATTATGCTGCCCACATTGTGCTCTATCATCTCCTTTCCTACTTTTAGAGCACTTTCCTCGATATCTGTGGTAATCACTTTTACTGTCATTACTTCCTTGACCGAGATATATTTCTCAATCTCTTTGATAGAGTCGTTTGTCTCCTGATTGTTTGTAGTATCCATAACCATAGCTACCCCCATTCCTATTTTTAACAATGAAATGTTAATCCCACTGTACTATTAATTTC
>NZ_JAUVEY010000044.1:0-14074 GCF_030594565.1 Methanococcoides sp. | reverse complement strand
CGATACTCTTGAAGAGCAGGCACGTTGCATTAAGGCCAGGCAGGTCAAGAATCTGGTTCTGAGGATCCTAGCAACACTTGATACTTCTTTTGTACAGCAGTTATGTAAGAAGCAGTTCTATGAATCTTCTTGTGCAAGTGACAAGCTTGCAGCCTTTGATCGTTACATCAACAGTTCTGCCGATGATAAGATGGAACTGCTTGAAATGTTCATGGAAGAGTCGAAAAAGAACCTTGTTGCATGGGAGGCTTTCTTGTCAATAGTCGCAGGAAACAGTAGTACGGATGCTGTATCTCTTGTCAGGCAGATCGAAGTCTCCGAATCGTTCCGTATTGAGCAGGCAAATGACCAGCGTGCTCTTTATGGTGGGTTTGCGAGGAACCGAAAAATATCTCTGCAAACAGAAGCTGGACGTGAACTGCTTCGTGAGATACTGTTCAAGCTCTCTAATGTTAATGAATATAGTACTACTAACATGCTGAACGTGTTTGCCAATATAGATCTGATGGAAGATGTATACCATGTGCCTCTGGTGGATATCCTTGCACAGATGTTGAAGGAATTGGATTCTGAAAAGGTTCCGAGTGTCTATAACCGGGTAAGGAAGCTTCTGAAAGGTGCTCCAAAAGCGGTTGCAAGATATCAGGGGGAAATTGGTGCTATCGAAGGGTTCTGATTCCTTCACTTTTCAAATATGAAGTCGATTATCTCTGATATCTTTGAAAGGGTGATGTCGGCTTCTACTTTTTGTCCCTTCTCTCTTTTATCGCCATAGGCTGCGTAGGCGGTTTGCATTCCTATCTTTCGGGCAGGTTCAATATCCCTTCTGGGACTGTCCCCTACGAAAAGAGCTTTTGATGGGGGAATGTTCAGGATGTCCAGTGCATAAAGGAAAACCTTTAGGTCGGGTTTTTTCGCACCGGTCATGTCAGTTGTCACAATTGTATCGAAGTAATCGCCTATATGTGTTCTTTCGATACGTTTTATTGCATTGTATGATTGCGCATCTGTAACAAGTGCGATATCCAGTCTCTTTTCTTTGAGCTTTTGCAGTGTTTCTATGACGCCGGGATATAGGACGAGTGCTTCGACTTTCACCTTCTCATAAAGAGCACAACTGATCGCATAGTTCTCATCGGAATATAGTTCGTTTTCCTGGAGGTAATCCTGTATGTTCTCAAGGTCTTCATAGCCGGCATTCTTTCTTAGAAAATATTGAAGTAGTGATTCTGCATCCCCTGCGCCCAGGTGCTCTATTATCCTTTGACATGCTATCAGTTTTGCTTCCAGAAAATCGAAAAGGGTGTTGTCCATATCAAAAAGGACGGCCTGTATATTTCTGGTCATATATTTTATGATCTCTGCATCAGTCTGTAAATGCAAGGTATCCCGGAAGGATCACATTGATCACAGGTACTATTATGAGGATTCCATACCATCTTGATCTGTTGGTGGCAAAGGCTATTTCACCCCAGATGTATGCGAATACAAATAGGTTGACCAATGGAATGAGCAGTCCCAGAAGTACTAGGATCGATGTCTTTCCTATTCTACACATCAATATAAGGTTCAATATCGGTATCCACGCCATCCACTTATTTGAAATTCGAGTTTTGGCGGCTATTATTTGCAAAGAGTAGGAAAAATATGCGTAGAGCAGTATAGCAAATATAAAGTGTTGTGTGCCAAATCCTGGGAAAAATGATATAATATCCATATTATCTACCTTTTATTTGCAGATTGTTATACCCTGTACTTATCCATGCCGGTGATGGATGCAATATTCTATATATAGTGTGTCTCATTTGTCGTTCATGGCATCAGCGTCTGTCAAGGGATATCTCGAGATCACGACCGGCTGTATCATTTATGGTATGGTGGGTGTGTTTCTTATCCTCATCAATGATATGGGTACTCTGCCTATTATTTTTTACAAACTTCTCATAGGTGTGATTTTTCTTGCGGGTTATGTGTATCTGACAGGCAAAATGGACCTTATCCGGATAAAAGGAAAACGAAAGCAATTATTACTTCTTGGTATCTTCAAGCTGCTGACCATTTATTTTTATTTTACATGCATTCTATATTCGGGGTTGTCAATTGCTATTTTGTTGCTCTATACGGCACCTATGTATGTTACGGTATTCTCTCCTTTTGTCCTCAAGGAAATGCCTACAAGGCTTGGTATCGTTGGATTGTTCCTGTCTATGGCAGGTATTGTTCTGATAGTGGACCTTTCAAACCTTGTTGGGCTCGGTTTGGGCGATATGCATTTCGTCGGTTTGATCTCGGGTATTCTTTCGGGTATATCGTTCAGTTTCCTTATTATGACTGCACGCTACCTACGGGATGAATATTCAGGATTTGCACAATTCTTCTGGGCAACAATATTCTGTGTTATCGTGCTGCTTCCGTTTGCATCGGATGTTACTGTTCCAGTACTTAAGGGTAATTTTATGATACTGCTTCTTTTTGGAGTGGTGAATACCAGTATAAGTGGAGTTCTCTATTTCAGCGGTCTGTCAAAGGTAAGAACTCAGACTGCTAGTATACTGGCTATGCTTGAGCCGGTAAGTGGCATATTTTTTGATTATGCTCTTTTGCATAGTGCAATATTCGCTGAAACGTTGATAGGGTGCGTGTTCATTATTGCAGGTGCCCTTCTTGCTGTTATGGGGACTATGTCTTTTAGGAAGCATCCCGAATTCGAGACCTGATCGGGGGTCATGGATCCGTTTCCTGCTTTGTGAAGTTTCTTTTTAGAAAGAGCTATAAACAATTATATGTAAGGTCGATGCTGAGTACTGTTGATGGTGTGTATGGTGCGTATGGGCAATATGCGTCCAAATACACATTTTTATTTTGAAGGAAGTTTGTTATAATTACGTTCAGATGAATACCGTTATATACCAGAAACGGCATATTCAGCGAAGTCGCTTTTGAATTTATAAAAATTTATAAAGCCACATGGCTGTGTCGGAACGGATAAGTTCCGAGGCTACGGAGTGCGATATCGCATTCTTAAGGAGGACAATATATGGCAGATGAAGAAATAAGACATCTGGTTCGTATAATGAATACTGATCTGCAGGGCAACCAGCCAGTGAAGTACGCATTAACCGGTATACGTGGTATCGGATTACGAACCGCTCGTGTTATCATTGACAGTACAGGTATCGACCCAAGCGCAGTGATCGGTTACCTTCCTGACGAAGATATTCAAAAACTGGATTCAACTATTGATAAGTTCGAAGAGCAACTTCCTAAATGGATGCTCAACAGACAGTTCGACCCTATATCAGGCGAAAACAAACACCTTCTTGGTCAGGACATCATTCTGACACTTAAAGAAGATCTTAACGACCTCAGGAAATCACGTGCATACCGTGGTCTCAGACATGAGAGAGGTCTTAAGGTCAGAGGACAGAGAACCAAATCCACCGGTAGGCGTGGAAGCACCATTGGTGTCAGGAAGAAGAAATGAGGGTGATGAACTATGGCATATCCAGGTAAAAGTACAAAGAGTTATGACACTCCAAAACATCCATGGCAAGCTGAAAGGTTGGCATCCGAGGTCGAGCTCGTAAAGAAGTATGGTCTCCGTAACAAAAGGGAACTCTGGAAATCACTCAGTGTTCTGAGAAGGGTCAGAGGAAATGCAAGACGTCTTCTTGCAGAGTCCGCAGAATCTGATCTTGTAGGTCACTCAAAGACCGAAGCTGATCAGCTCCTTGCAAAACTTATCAGGTTTTCAATTCTCAAATCTGATTCCAATATCGATGATGTTCTTGGTCTTCAGACCGAGGCTATTCTGGAGCGCAGGCTTCAGACCCAGGTCCACAGACTTGGACTCGCCCGCACTGCACGTCAGGCAAGGCAGTTCATCACACACGGACATATCGCTATTGATGGCAAGAGGGTAACAATCCCTGGTATGATGGTAACAAGGGAGCAGGAGATGAATGTCGAATATTACGGTACATCTCCTATGACCAAGGAATCCCATCCAGAGAGGCCTGCACAGATTGCAGCATCAGTGGTAACTGAATAAGGAGGAATAAAATATGGCTAACGGAATCTGGGGTGTTGCACACATCAAGTGCTCATTCAACAACACGATCATTACTGTGACTGACCTCACAGGCGCAGAGACCATCGCAAAATCCTCTGGTGGAATGGTTGTAAAGGCAGCAAGGGATGAAAGTTCCCCATATACTGCTATGCAGATGGCTACTCAGCTCGCAGATCTCCTTAGGGACAAGGGTCTCGAAGGTGTCCACATCAAGGTAAGAGCACCTGGTGGAAACAAGCAGAGGAGTCCTGGACCAGGAGCACAGGCTGCTATCAGGGCATTCGCAAGAGCTGGCGTCAGGATCGGAAGGATCGAAGACGTAACTCCAGTACCACATGATGGAACTCGTCCAAAAGGCGGAAGGCGTGTATAATCACTAAGAACAGAGGTTATTTTATGGAAATCGATATACTTGAGTTATCGGACAGATCAGCAAAGTTCATACTGTCAAATACAACTGCAGCTTTCGCAAACGGGGTTCGTCGCGCAATGCTTGCCGACGTACCTACGCTTGCGATCGATGACGTGAATATCTATAACAATACTTCTGTTCTGTATGACGAACAGCTGGCATTGAGATTGGGCTTGATCCCACTCACTACCAGCCTCGACGACTTCGTTCCTCAGGATAAATGTACATGCGATGGGGCAGGTTGCCCTGCATGTACTGTTTCATTGACACTCAGTGTAGAAACTGATGAAAGCGGTCAGACCATCGTTCACTCCGGTGATATTGTGTCATCTGACCCGAATGTTCAACCAGCAGACAAGAACATCCCTATAATCGATCTTAGGGCTGGCCAGAAGGTTGTCCTTGAAGCAATTGCTCATATGGGCTATGGTAATAAGCATGCAAAGTGGCAGGCAGGCGTTGCCTGTGGCTACAAGAACATGCCGATCATCACCGTTGAGGGTTGTGACAGGTGTGGCGTCTGCGTCAATTCTTGTCCCAGGAACATCATTCAGCTCACCGATGAGTCTGCAATGGTGGCCGATGAGGACCGTCTTAAGTGCTCACTTTGTAGACTTTGTCAGGATTCCTGCGATATTAATGCAATTACTGTAAGTGCAGATGAAAAATCATTCATTTTCAGTATGGAATCGGATGGTTCTTACACTGCTCAACAGTTAATCTTAAATGCAGTGAATACTATTAAGGGCAAGGCTGCTGAGATGCAGAGCATCTTGAGCACATTGTAAATCGGAAATTCTGATTTCCTTTTTACTTTATTTAATTCGCAGTATTCCCCGTGCGGGGGTTGCCCAGCCAGGTCAAAGGCGCTAGGTTGAGGGCCTAGTCTCGTAGGAGTTCGTGTGTTCGAATCACACCTCCCGCACCATTTTAAATTAAGTTATTGAACATCCATGCATTTATTATTATCTTTTGTTTTCAGATAGCTTGTTTTTTGATATGTTAATGCAATAATTACAAATTTAATATTCAATTCAAATATTGCAATTCCAATCCTACAAATGTGCTCTAAATGTCACTTTTGCGGTAAAAAACAAAAAAAGTAAAAGGGCTACATGCTGCAGCCCTCTATCGATATTATTCGTCCTTTTCATTATGTTCGGCTACACCAAGAACAACTATCCTTGTTTCGATGAGCGTATTTGAATTTTCCATGAACAGCTCGTCCTTTTTCACTTCTATCTTTACCGAATCACTGTCCATGTTAGCATCTTTCATGTACTTGTGTATGGTCTCATCACCAAGCCTGAGGGCATGCTCTACAGCTTCTTCATATTCATCAAAGCTTTCTCTTCCCTTTTCAGAATACATGTAGAATTCCCAGTCAGGGGCAGCCATTGAAACCGGTCTGATAAGCATTTCTACCCTTCGTACTCCTTTTGCAGCCAGTGCGCCTGCCGCATTACCCACACTGGCAAATTCCGGTAGTATCATCTCTGCATCGATGAGTTTTCTCATGCCCTCAAGATAAGCTATCACAGGTCCTCCAATGAGTACCACTGGGATCTCTATCTTGAACTTTATGGGTGAGTTCGTATCAAATGTCTTGCGTACTTCTTCCTTTGAATTATCTTCGAGGAAAAATGATACAAGGTCTGCTGCCATGTTCTTTGTAAACTCATTCTTAACATGTTCTGCAAATTCCTTCCCTTCCATCCTGCACATTGAACCCAGGTGCTGCGCACCTATCCTAGAAGCTTCTACACTATATTCAGTATAGTCCCCCAGCGCATGCAGCGCATCTGTGGGTGTAAAATTGATGGGTTGTATCAAACGTTTCTGCATAAGCATATCAAGGTGTTTATTAGTAGGAAGCTTATTCAGGCGGTTGCGTATTTCCCTTATTGATGTGGGTGTCTTGGAAATGGCTTCCAGTAATTCAGCCTCATAATTGCTCAGGTCGATAGGTTCGTAATCTGTTCTGATGAAGAATTTCGTAGGCTGGAAGTTCATACCAATAATGCCTCTTGAAGGCATTGGATTATTGGTAAGCTGCTCCAGGAACTCTGGGTATTTCACTGCAGCCCTGCACAACGGAATGACCCTTCTGGGCCCGATGGTCATCTTTGCCGCCCCTACCCATATGTCACTGTCACCGCCAAGGGCCGATGTTTCCATCTTTATCGCTTTGACCCTTGTCTTCCAACCACCTACAACGGCGCCTGCATCGCTCATCTGTGGCACTCCGTCATATATCACCGAAACATCGGTACTCGTGCCACCCACATCGATCACTGCACAACTATCTCTCTTTGAAAGGAATGAAGCACCAACAAGACTTCCTGCAGGTCCTGAAAATATGGATTCTATCGGCTTTTCGAGAGCATTTTTGATACCTATGACCGATCCGTCACATTTGAGCATGAATATCTTCGCATCCATGCCTCTGCTCCTTATTTCGGATTCTACGCTGGTCATGAACTTTTCAGTTATGGGTATCAATTGTGCATTGAAGAATGCAGTCACTGCTCTTTCAAATGCACCCAAGTCCTGTGAAAGTTCGTGGGCGCAGACAACGGGCATTCCTGTGCTTTTCCTGACGATCTCCTTGACCTTCAGTTCGTGTTCATGGTTTCGAATGCTAAAATATGAAGAAACTGCAAAAGCTGCCACTTTATCCTTGACACGGAGGGCAAATTTTCTCACTGCATCTTCATCAAGGGGGTTTGCCTGAGCACCCCTGTGGTCATGTCCTCCGCTTACCTGAACATAATGCTCTGTGGGGAGATTGGTGCTAATATGATAATCTCCGACAAGGATAAGCCCAACAGGAAATCCTGTGCCCTCCAGGATCGTATTGGTGGAAAGGGTCGTTGAGACTGAAACTATCTCAACTTGTCCAAGTATGGATTGATCAAGGGAGTTCAATACATTCCTTATCCCTTCCAAAGGGTCCGGGTATGTCGTTAAAGCCTTGCTTGAGGCAAGTATCTCATTCTTTGAGTTCTCTACGATGACAGCATCTGTGTAGGTGCCGCCGGCATCTATTCCAAGGCTCAATTTCATGCTAGTCTCCATTTAATTAATTCTCAGCTGCTTTAACCTGTAGTCTGAATGAAGTGCTGTCTCTATTTTGTGTGGACTTTTCTTCAATGCTACAAGACGGGTTTTCCCATATCTCCCTCTACTTCGCACAGGCGCGGAAATGACACCTTCCATGTCGAATTCTGAAACGATCCTGGAAACACTGGTGCGTCCAAGCGGGTCAGTATTTGTCTCCTCGCAAAACTTCCTGTAAAGGGCTTCAATTTGTCCTGTAGTGACCTTGTCGTTCAATTCATTTGTCAGTTTGACAATGCTTAAAAGAACCAGCTTCGAATGGAATGGCAGTTTTTCCATCGAACTGATCAGTTCTGAATCACTCATTTCTTCGTTTGCAACACGAAAATGTTTTTCGGTGATCTCTTCTGATCTTAATGTGTCTGCAATATTCCCAGCTCTTTCCAGTAATGTGACCGCCTTTGAAGCATTGCCTTCTTCACCTGCCAGTTCTACACATAATTTAATGTTCTCACGGTTTAAAACTCCTTCTGCAAATGCAGAAGTATTCCTTTTTTCAAGGATTTGTGTGATCTGATCACTATCATATGGTCTAAACACAAGGTTTTTCTGTTGAAGTGCTGAAACAATACTTTGTTCAAGTTGTCCGTGGAATGTAAGATCATCTGCAATACCTATGATTCCTATGAAAATATCATCCTCTATACTCATATTTTCTCCTGCATGGCTAAGGTCATACAGTATCGTGTGATTTTTGAGTAATTCTATCTCATCGAATACAACTATTATTGTATAATCTGTCTCGTTCAGAGCTTTCCACAGTGCTCTGTAATATTTACCCATGGAAAGTCCTGTTTTTGGAACCTCAGCCTCAGGATATACTTTGTTGAGTATTTCCTGTATGATCCTGCTGGTAGTATTGATCTTCTGACAATTGATGAATACGGGAACAACATTGAGATCATCCTTCTCAATGTTCTCTATAAGCTGTTTCAGGACATATCTCACTACAGTTGTCTTCCCAGTACCTTTATTTCCTGAAATAATTGCATTTGCAGGCTCGCCATGATGCAGCACAGGTCTGATTATCTCGACAAGTTCCTTTATCTCCTTGTCCCTTCCGACAAGTTCTTCTGGCATGTATCTGGATGATAATACAGACCTGTCCCTGAATATTTTGCTTGCACCCGTCCCGAATATATTAGTCATGTTCTTTCCACAGCCTCATTCAATGTTACAGTAGTTCTCTATCTCCGTGAAAATATCTCTGTAAAGCTTCAGGTATTCCTCTGTTGGTTTCATTTCATATTCTGATCTAACTTTATAACATTCACTGAATGGCTTTCCTTCAGGCGGATATTGTAAAAAGTTTTCGTATTTTGTGTATATTTTGCTTACCGCTTCGTTTGCTTCTTCGAGTGTAAGTCCTGTTGCCAGATGGGCGATCTCTCCCATAAATCTTGATTCAAGTCCTGTTGAGTGGTCTGCACCTGCTCCTCTTGCGCCCACAGGTCCAACCAACATATCTCTTCCTGATACGGTATCGCCAATAGCTTGTGCGGCAGTTTCATAGAACATCATATCGGTGCAGCATCCAGCAAGGTTCCAGTAATATCTTCCTGTGTAGTGGTGCATGTTCCTTGAAATTGCCATGGATGAAAGGTTGGATGCCCACATGATCTCTTCTGTGGAGGAGGAATGAGTATTTACATGGACAGCACCCGATAGATGAATACTTGCTCCTGTCACTATCTTTGACTGGATGGTCTCTGCAACATCGACTATGGCTAAACCTTCAGGTGTGCCGATACCTGTGCCACCGAATACAGGACATTGGCCACTAAGGAAATGATTGCCGTGTTCAAGATGGAATATAGATTTGTAAAATGTTTCATAATCGGTCTTTAGCTCGTCAAGCTGGTAAACTTCCTGTACATCCGCAGTGGAATAAAGTTCTTCGGATGATACTAGCATATATGCCGGTGAAATGGTGGGTGTGCCGGGACCCATTAATGCCAGTCCTTCACGACCGGCAAGTTTTGTTGCAAGTCTTTCTTGTCTTGCTTCCTTCAAAGCTGCAAGCATCTCAAAAGGAGTCTTCCCTCGTATTCCTTTTCCTCCCATTTTTTCCAAAGCTCCTGCATAAACACCTTGTACAATAGGTTCCATTGCAGAACTTAAGTGGACTTCAAGGAAATTTTCTTCTGATACCGTACCACCCATTGGCCCGCCAATAATAACAGGGGGTTCAGAGTCCATTGTGTATCTAAAAGGCACAATGACCTTTTCCTTAAATCTTCCTATTTCCAGTACTTTAGAACTATTGACTGATCTCCTGATATCCTCTTCATCGATTTTGATGCTTTTCTTTGTATCAATGCAGTATATTCCAACTGATGTCAGGAGTTCAACAGCAGCTTCAAAAACTGAATCTGCCAGACTCATATCTGTTGGAACAAAACTACCGCTTTCACGAATGATGCCATATTTTTCTGCCAGTTCCTGTGATTTCATGAAAACTTCCATGTCATGCTTTTCTTCAGCTCTTTCATCACCAGTCGTTGCAGATTTCAGATGTTTGTAGATATCGATCATTTCAATTGCTCCTTTTTTGTTTTATGGGAATTGTCAAATGTTCATGTAAATACCACTTGTACCTATATTGACATGGAACTTTATTTATAGTTTTCCATGTGTATCAAAAAGAACCTATGTTGACATGGAGATGTCATTGAAAAGAACCGAATACTTTCACCCCACTTGGCAGTCTTTAATATATGCAGAAGTAGTAGTATTGTTCGAGGTGAATTTAAATGGATGATTTCTTTACAGAATTAGTTAACAGGGCAAGATACTATGAACAATTTGAAGAATTACTAAGAGCTCGTAGGTGAGTTTCTGCAACATTCGGCCGTAGCTTCCTCCATCCCGTCAAACCGTTTGCTTTCACTACGGCCCCATTCTTCTCTTTATGATGGATGTTTGTAAAAGCTCAATTTCGGATACGTTCTTCTTCTTTGCATCGATTTTGCATTTTGCTTAAGAAAAGTTCTTCTCGATGTCTTTCGTATCTTTTTTGTTCGGCAAGACGTGTCTGGTATATACGTATCGATCTCAAAAGATCTATCTTCCGAAACTCCGGCCAGAAAGGTGCGCAGAAATATGCAGCACATTCGTTCCCATTGGCCTGCCATGGCAGGAAGTTCGAGATCCTTTCATTTCCACCTGTGCGAATGATAAGGTCTACATTTGAGACCGAAGGACCTTCCATGGGGTATAGGTGGTCTGCAACAGTGTTCTCATTGATATCTTCAGGCATCAGTTCATTGATCAGCACTTTATCCGCCATCTTTCTGACAGCTTGCACTATATCCTGTCTGCCGCCATAAGCAATAGCAACGTTCAGTTTGAACTTCCTGTAACCTTTGGTAGCTTTCTCTATCCTTCGGGTAGCTTCCTGGAGCTCTTTAGGCAAAAGACCAATGTCGCCGACAGCACGCACTCTTATCTCCCGCTCATGGGTGCGCTCGTTCTTGCGCATATGGTCAAATTTGTTGGTAATTAGTTCAAAAAGGCGTACTGTCTCATCGTCGGAGCGGTTAAAGTTCTCTGTAGAAAATGCATATATGGTAAGCTCTTTAACTCCCATTTCATAAGACCATTCGATGACCTTCTCCGTAATATCTGCACCGCGGGAATGGCCGTAATCAATCCTCTTCCCGAATTTGCCGGCAAATCTGCGGTTCCCATCCATAATTATCGCAATATGGTCTGGAACCTTTTTCCCTTTCATGCCTGCAAGAAGGGATCTCTCATAGATATTGTAGAACAGATTCAATAGGGGTGACATAAAAGATCAGATCTTCGATATTTTAAGAGCATCAGGCACCGATTCTCAGTGCCAATTAGTAATTTGAACTATAATGAAGATCAGTAATTATCAAGTACGGACTTAACTACTGGTTTATAATCCTCTTTCAACAGGTATAGATTATGGTCGCCTGTAACATCGATACTGAGTATTCCAAGCCTTGTGTTCATAAGCCCTACCATGGCTGAAACTCCTCTGTAGCTTACATCGAACTCCTTTTCATGGAGATGTTTGTAGACATCACTTGTAGTGAAAGTGCCTCCGTCAAGGAACAGTTTCAGTACAACTTCCCGTATTCCGGTATCGTCTCGGCCCAAATATTTTATAAGTCTCGCCTTAACCCGGTCTTCTATAGTCTCCAGCACAAACACCTCAATTGTCTCTATGTGATTTTAAGTTATAAATTTATGGTAATACATTTGATTTCTGATGCAGAATGCGTTTTCTCTACAGCATTAATCCTTATAAATGTTAGTATCAAAGCGGTATAACTTCGACTACCAGACCATCTTTGAAAGGATATCTTTCGATAACTGATGGTATGAATCCACATTCTTTAAGTTCCTGGGCATTTTCTTCGGTAAACCACCCCGGCAATTCTATTGCTCTTTCCCCTATTTCGAACATATTTTCAGGGACACCTATTTCATTTAAGAAGCTCACAACTTCCTCAATATCGCTTGCTTTTATGGATCCGTATAGCAATGTCCCATCCTCTGTGATCTCATCAAATGGGCGGGCGGTCTGCTTAGCAGTTCTAATGAGTCGTTCCCTAAGTTGCCCTGCATCTTTATATCTTGATGAACAGAAATGCATCTTTGGAAGATACTGCGCAATTTCCCGGGCAAATGTTTCAGAACCCTCCACTGCGTTGCTTATATCGTTCTTAAGCATGAATCCCCTTTCTGTGAGTTCCATGGCATTGTTATCTGAAAATTCCAGTTCGTTAAGGTTCAGGAAACATCCCAGCTCGTTAATAATGTCCTTCAGCTCGAGAACTCCCTTTATCGAAGGCAGTTCGAACCCTACTTCGATATCCAGGTCCTTTGCATCCTTAACCGCTTTCTCGTAAGCGGACCCTTTCAGAACGTGCCACATATTTTGCGGTGGGTGGAATCTTATCTCATCCAGACCGGCAGAAGCAAGAGCTTCAAGTGTCTCTTTTGAAGGTGCTATGGATGTGTAGAGGTGAATATGATGTTCCTTCCCAAACTCCGCTTTGAGAAGTTCGATATAATGGATAACCTTCTCTTTTTTAAGTAAAGGTTCTCCTCCGGTGATGCCTGTGCCTAGCGCATCCATCGTATATGCTTCGCTCAAAACATCATCATCAGTTTCAACTGCCTTCTCGTTCACATAAACAGTATCTCTTTTCCGATCTTCGGAAAGGGGGCAGTAGAAACATCCTCTATCACATGTACCTGTGATGAAGAGTACCATTTTGGCACCTTGTTGACAGAGCCTGCAACCTTCAGTTAGAAAATTGTAGAAAGACCCTTTATCCGTCTGGATCATTTCTTTCATAGTATCCTTTCATACGCCCTCTGATATATAAGGATGTTTTAAAGCAAAGTTCTTATCTGTTTTGTACCATAACCTGTGACAATGGTGAGACCTGAAGGCCTTCTGGCCATCATAGGATGCAATAATTGCGGCAAATGTGCTCTGGTATGCTCTCATGGTGCTTTACAGCGTCACAACGGCAGGGTGACCATTGATCATGATCTTTGTATTCTCTGCATGGATTGCGCAGAGGTATGTCCCATAAAGGCCATTGTCTATATCGAATGAGCTGTAGTGTAATATTCTCATTATTTTTCTTAAAGGCTCATATAAGTCATCTGAAGAAGGTCCTTGCCGTAATGGCAGTTACAGTGAAAACGATTATAGAAATTGGTAATGCCTGTCCCAGGTCATACATGAATTGTGTTCTGTCCCCGCCGTTCTCAATGGTGCTTGAAAATCTTGTGAGGATGGCTGTGATCAGTATAAGGTAGATCCCAATAGCCAGCATGAAAAGCTCCGGGGCAATTGTCTGGTCAAGGTTCTCCGGTGAAAAGTCCACAGGTCAGCCGTACACAAGTATTTCGAGTATTCAACAAGATATGTAAGGATGTTGGACTTGACAAGTCCATTGCAACTCATGGATTCCGTAGGACCAGAGCCAACTATCTCTTGAACCATGGAATGCCAATCACAACATTAAGTAAATTTCTTCGGCACAAGAACATTGGAACTACCATAAAGATCTCAACATCGGATTCCAAGATGTGCAATCATCACTTGATGCGATAGATGATAATGTCGGAAAGATAATCTGACGTGGCAAATAGCCCAACGTTTCAATCTTTTTTACAATCGGATGTAATCATCCATTTCTTTTTTACATCGACCTAAACGGCAAATATGCCACTATCATGGGTTGAACAAAACCATCAATGCACAATATATCTTATGAGATTGCGAATCTCAAAAAAGTAAGAGGAATATTATATTAATTTATAATACTCCTGCTTAATTATTTGGCATTGTTAACTAAACATAGCTAACTCTTTATTTCTGTACTTCATCAAAAGAAGAACAGAGTACTTCAGCATTTCAAGACTCTTAGTATAACACTTTGACTTTCTTCTCAATCTTGCCAGAAAGTGCCTAATTA
>NZ_JAUVEY010000034.1:0-15805 GCF_030594565.1 Methanococcoides sp. | reverse complement strand
TTTTTAGAAATTATTTTGTAAATTAAAAACAAGAAGTATCTTCAATAAGGATATAGCACATATATAGAGACTTTGCTTTATTAAAAATCGATTAAATATGTTTTTTACGATTATAATTATTAATAATAACTCCATTTTTTTAAAAAATAATAAATAAAATAATAATCAGATTTTAAAGTCCAAATTTTACATTTTGAAGATATAAATTGATAATTAATCTAAATAGTTGATTTTAAAATATTAATTATAATTCTATAATCAAATTGTTTTTTGAGATATAGATAATTCGGAAAAAGCAACACTGTTTTCTAAGATTTATACACAACTTATTTTTTATGAAATATATATTTTTATTCAAGTTGTAGTATGAAACCCTATTATTTATACTGGATAAATATAAATTTTATTTTCTTTTGTAATTAGCTTAAAAATAGTAACTTACATACAAATTTATTAATAGATTAATTACATGTAATGCAGAAAAGTGGAATTAAAATGCTTGATCAGGATTATTCTAATATTTTGTCTAAAGCTTTATCAATAGACAACTGGAGAAATTTGAAGGATATAAAACTAGAAGAGATTCAGAATTTTTTAAATAATCCTTATGTAATGTATCATATGTCTTCTTCTGGATATTACTTATTAAAAATTCCCACAGAAATACTGAATTCTCCAACGACAAGACACTATTTAGATTCATATTATAGTTTATTTTTTTATTATGATTTGGAAAAAAACCCTGACAAAGATGGGCTTCGTTTTTCACCTGTCTTTCATTTTATCACTGAATTAACTATGAAATATGAAGATGAAAAACAAACTTTCGATTTTTTATATAGAAAAACAGCATTCTTATTGACTTTAAATGAAGAACTTAATTTTATTTCTGAACGGTATAAATGGGGAGATGAAACAAAATTCAGGGAAGTCTTTTTGTCCAAATTTGAGAATTTATGCACAAGCTTAGTAGAATTGTTTATTTCATTAATTAACATATACGAAAAGCTAAAGCTAAATCATGATAAACTCGAAGTGGAGAAATTTACGGATATCTTTAAATTTTTCAACAATCCAGAGAATAAACTACCAACTTATTATCATGATGCAAACAGTTTTACTGTAAATTTTTCACTGTATATTTTTATTAGAAACAGTTTGGTTCATAATTTTAAAGAAGTTAAATATGAAGAAGATATACAAAATTTGATGTTAAAAATTGATAATATTCCTCATAACCGAAGAGAAGGTTTCAATAAATATATTGAATATTCATTCAAACGTTATACGGGTCGTAAAACTTCTTCCTCTTTCCAAGAACATGTTGATGATCAATCCCCACATATAAAGATACATTTTTGGCTAAACAGAAAGTCAAAGCTTGAGGTTGAGAAGACAAAAATAGAATTTAATATGGATATAATAAAATTATCTAAAGAGATGTTAAATTATTTATACATATTTGAAATGGATTTATTTAGGGAGATTTTATCGGAACGCTAACCTCGATATATTTTATGCATAAATATTTACATTATGTTAATAAAATCAAAAGGGAAATACTAAAGAATGAGCTTTGAAATAGCGAGATTTTACCCTGTTAGGCCTATGAGATTTCAACAAATATCAGAAAAATAAAAGAAAAAATGATGTCTATAAGGCTCACTAAACCTTATCTCCTATTTTTTTAATTCAGGTTGACCCTCTGGTTAGTTGCGATATAAACAACCCCCTCACAGATATTGCATGCATGGTCAGCAATGCGTTCCAGATATCTGAGAACAAAGATAAGATCGACAGCATTCGGGATCAGGGCCGCATCCTCTATCATCAGGTTTACCAGTTTTTGCCAGGTGGAATAGAACAATCTGTCAACTTGACTATCTTCTTCAGCAGTAGCCTTTGCAAGTTCAGCATCATTTTCAGCATAGGCTTTCATTGAATTTTCCATCATCATTTGTGTGATGGATGCGATCGTGTTAATCTCTGCCAATGGTATGACGTGTTCGCCTTCGATCTTACTGACGAGTTCTGCTATATTCACTGCAAAATCGCTCATTCTTTCAAGGTCGATGGCTATCTTATAAGAAGCGGTTATCAAGCGAAGGTCTCTTGCCATTGGTTGTTGTAGGGCCAGCAAGTGCACGGTAGCTTTCTCGACATCATATTCAAGATCATCAACAATGGAATCCATCTCAATGACATTCTTTGCAAGCTCAAGGTCAAGATATTCCAATGCCTGTACGGAATCGACAAGCATTTTCTGGGATAATTCTCCCATCTCCAGAATTTCCGACCTGAGATCCTCAAGTCGCTGACTAAATTTTTCTCTGACCATGATATCAACCGAATCTTCCTGTTATGTAATCCTCGGTGCTCTTCACCTGCGGATCTTCAAATATGTGCTTTGTCTTTCCAAACTCGATAATTTCTCCATGCAGGAAGAACGCTGTATGGTCGGAAATACGTGCTGCTTGTTGCATATTGTGTGTCACAATGACAATGGTGTAATCCTTTTTAAGTTCAAGAATAAGATCCTCTATCTTGGATGTGGATATAGGATCAAGAGCGCTGCATGGTTCGTCGAACAGTAGTATTTCAGGCTTGACTGCAAGTGTTCTTGCAATGCACAACCTTTGCTGTTGTCCGCCACTAAGCGAAAACGCCTGATCTCCAAGCCTGTCCTGTACCTCTCCCATAAGGGCAGCATCATCGAGTGCTTTGTGTACCCTTTCATCTGTCTCGGATTTTGAACAACCATGTATCTTCGGACCATAGGCGATATTATCATAGATGGACATGGGGAAAGGGTTTGGCTTCTGGAAGACCATTCCCACCTTTTTCCTCAGGTCAACGACATCCACATCTTTATCATAGATGTTCTCACCATCAACAAGTACTTCTCCTTCTATGCTGCATGATTTTACCAGGTCGTTCATACGGTTCAGGCATCTGAGAAAAGTGGATTTTCCACAGCCTGAAGGACCTATCAAAGCAGTAACGCTTTTTTCCGGTATGTCAAGTGAAATATCTTTGAGTGCGTGTTTTTCACCGTACCAGAGATTGAGGTCTTTAATATTGATATTCGTATTAATTTCATTTTTAGACATAAGATCATCCTCGAATTCTCTTTTACCTGTTCAATTTGTTTCGGTAATGTCTTCTTATCACAACTGCGATGCTGTTCATCATAACAACTATCAAGAGCAGTATCAATGCTGTTCCATACTGTATCGGACGTGTTTGTGTGATACTTGTACCTGAGGTCGCCAGCACGAAAAGGTGGTATGGCAATGCCATGAACTGGGAGAATACCGAATCCGGTATTCTTGGTAAGAAGTATGCTGCTCCTGTGAGCAGTATGGGTGCTGTTTCACCTGCAACCCTGCCGATACTCAGTATTATACCTGTCATCATTCCAGGGATAGCTGCAGGCAGTATGACCTTTCTTGTGGTCTGCCATTTAGTGACGCCAAGGGCAAGGGAAGCTTCCCTGTATTCCTGTGGTACTGTCATCAATGCTTCTTTGCTTGCACGGATTATCACGGGCACTATGAGCAAAGCCAACGTCAGGGAGGCTGATAGGATCGATGCACCAAATCCAAAGTACTTGACAAACAATGCCAGTCCGAAAAGACCAAACACTACGGATGGTGTGCCTGCAAGATTATTGATCGCCATCTCAATTGCCCAGGAAGCACGTCCTGGAGTTGAATATTCATTCAGGTAAACTGCTGAGAGTATACCAAGGGGGATAGCAAAGGCCATTGAAAGTCCTATAAGCATCAGACTTCCAACAATGGCCGGATAAATGCCTCCCTGGGTCATTCTTTTCATCGGCATCTGGGTTATGAAATCAAGGCTGAGTGCACTGTATCCGTTGACAGTAATGTAGATCACAATGATCGATACGAAAGCGAGTACAAGTGCCATGGAGAGCCTCAGCGTAGCAAATGCCAGTTTCTCGGATGTCTTTGGTCTTAAGAACATCATACTCCCTCCTGGAGTCTGTATTTCTTCTTTACGCTGTCAGCGATAAGATTGATGATGAATGTTATTAGGAAAAGTACTGAGCCTACTGCGAACAGGGCATGGAAATGTTCACTTCCCTGTGGAACTTCTCCCATTTCAAGGGCAATGGTTGCGGTCATAGTCCTTACCGGATCAAAAAGACCTTCGGGAATTCCGGGTATGATCGCAGTATTTCCTGTGACCATCATGACGGTCATGGTCTCACCGATAGCCCTTCCGATACCAAGCATGACGGCTGCGGATATTCCTGATAGTGCTGCCGGTAATACTACCCTGTAGATGGTCTGCCATTTGGTACTTCCAAGGGCAAGGGAACCTTCCTTGAGTGCAGTGGGAACTGAATTAATGGCGTCCTCTGACACTGATATAATTGTAGGCAGTGCCATCATTCCAAGCATGATAGAACCTGCAAGTGCAGTCTGTCCCGTGGGAAGGTCCAACAGGTCTTGTAATAATGGAACTACTACGATAAGTCCGAAAAAACCATAAACAACAGAAGGTATGCCTGCGAGGATCTCAACAAATGGTTTGATCAATTGTGCTACTTTGGGGTCTGCAAGTTCAGATATATAGAGAGCAGAAGCAATTCCAAGAGGTACTGAGAGGATAATAGCACCGGCGGTTACGATCAATGATCCTGTCAATAGCGGCAATAATCCGAATTTTGCCGGTGATGATGATGGATACCAGGAAGTTTCGGTTATGAATGAAATGAGAGAATAATCACCGAACAAAAGGTACCCTTCTCTAAAAAGGAAAAAACAAAGAAGGAACAGGGCTATGACTGTAATTCCACTTACCATTAATAGAGTGGATTCAATTGCTTTTTCCTTCTTTTTTCTATGCATCATAATTCATCCCTGATCCTTAGAGGATCTGAAAAAATTAAGCAGGGAAGTACCCTACTTCAAAGATGGTCTCTTCTCCAATCTCGCTGGAGATGAATTCAATGAACTCAAGTGCAAGGCCTGTTGGTTCACCGTTGGTGTAGAAGTAAAGTGGTCTTGCAAGTGGGTATGTGCCTGCGAGAATGTTCTCGGAGGTTGGTTTCTCAGCACCGCTACCATTGTCCACTGCAAGTGCTTTTGTAGTACCATCAAGGTAAGCAACACCGACATAACCGATAGCGTTCTGGTTCTGTGATACAGTCTGGATGATCGCTCCGGTTGATGGGTTGATAAGTGCATCAGCCCTGTATTCGTTGCCTGCCAGTACTTCATCTTTGAAGTATTCGTAAGTACCGGAACTGCTGTCACGTGAGAGGACTACTATTTCACGGTCTTCGCCACCGACTTCATTCCAGTTGGAGACGTCTCCTACATAGATTGCTTTGAGCTGCTCGAATGTCAGATATGAGACGGGGTTTTCCGGGTTTACTACAACAGATATACCATCCCATGCAATGGTCTGCTCCAGAGGATCGATGCCATTTGCCTGTGCATTCTCGATCTCTGATCCTTTCATTTCTCTTGATGTCATTGCGATGTCTATCTCGCCATCAATGAGTGCTGCGATTCCTACACCGGACCCTCCTCCGATGATGGATACACTCGTGTCAGGGTATTCCATCATGAAAACTTCAGCTTCAGCCTGTGCAAGTGGGAGAACTGTATCTGACCCCTTGATCATAATCGACTGCATTTCTACTTCACTACCATCATTACCAACACAACCTGCTCCGAAAAGAGCAAGTGAAGTGACCAGCAAGAGCGTGATCATATATGAGATTGATTTTTTGGACATTTTTAGACCTTCTTGAACCTATCCTTTTTGCTTGGTGGACCAGTCCTATAAGGTGCAAATGAGTTGAAATGCATATATAATCTCTCAGTATATTATATAGTGAAGTGCATATACCATTATAGAAACAATAGTTATATATATTCTATATATTCATTGAGGAATTTAATATCGATCTAAAATTTAAAAATAATGATCTAACACCTTTCATCAAGATGTTAAAGCAAATACAAAATCTTATTATTCACCTATTGGCAAGATCGTTTTACCGAACTTTTCATTTATTATTTCAGCCAGTGCCAGATATATTGCACTGAGACCACAAAAGATCCCTTCATAACCAGCGAATTGCTTCATTGCTGCATTCCCTGTGAGATCGGATATGGCTAGCAATAAGAATAACAATGTTAATGATCCGAAGACGACTTGCAAGGCTCTATTAGATCTGAAGGTACCTATGAACATTCCAAAAGTGAACAATCCCCACATGAATAGATATGCTGACATTTCTATTGCGCCTGGAGCGTCTCCTAGACCCAATTTTGGTGCGATCAGTATGAATACTAAAGTGAGCCAGAATGCTCCATATGAAGTGAATGCTGTTGTTCCAAAAGTGTTACCATTTTTCCATTCCATGACCCCTGCTATAATTTGAGCAATGCCTCCATAAAATAGGCCCATGGCTAAGATAGTTACTCCCAGTCCAAAGAATCCTGCATTATGCAAATTGAGCAACACCGTAGTCATCCCAAAACCCATTAACCCCAATGGTGCCGGATTTGCTGTTGTGATCTTGATCACACTTTCATCCATTTCATACTTCCCCCTTATCAATTACCATATCACTTACAATAAAGTTTATGGGTGATGTGGATATAAACATTATCAATTATTAGTGCTTAATTTTTGAATTATTAATATCTGATCAAGTCTTCTAAAGTCATACATTAATCCAATCTGGAAAGATGTTGGGATATTTTCTACAAATATGGAATAAAGGCCATAAATGAATTTAACATGATATAAATAAATATATATTGATGAGGCACATCTTCTACGATGATCCACTGTCTCTGAATTTATTAATTAGGATAAATAGTATTCATAAGGCAATGATGGTTGGATAAGATCATGTATCGAAACTGGGGAAAGTCAAAAAGCGCAACTGAATATGATAATTCTGATTATCACTTATTAGTCTATCATGGCCTGGATGTTGCAGCCACAGGCATAAATATTCTGCAAAAAGATAAATTATTATTGCAAAAATTCACAGACATAATTCCTCTTGATGAGGGCAAGATCATTTCGTTGATCTCGTTTTGTCTTGCAGTTCATGACATCGGTAAATTTTCAGAGCGTTTTCAAAACCTTCAGCCGGAGCTATTGAACAATCTAAGAGATCATGACAGCGACAAGAGCTACACGGTACGCCATGATAGCATGGGGCTACATCTTTGGAAGGAGATATGGTCAACTGCATTTGATGAAAATTGGCTTGGCTTGGATAAGGAGATCTATGATAAATTAGATTGGAATGATCTTATCAGTCCTTGGATCAATTCAGTGACCGGACATCATGGTAAACCCCCGGAATATGTGCACAATGGAATTCCGATAAGTTCAAATGATCTTTTCACAGACGAAGATATTGGAATGGCAAGTTCCTTTGTAAAAGAAGCAGCTTCGTTACTGTTAAGTGATGCATTCGACTTCACATCATGTTCTGAAGTACAGGCATATGATATTGATGATATGATCCTGGCTTTTAAGAGAACGTCATGGCTCATCGCGGGTCTTGCCATCATCAGTGATTGGATCGGTTCCTCAGAAGATTATTTTGAATACCTCCCCTCCGAGATATCACTTGAAGAATATTGGGAGGATCATGCTTTGCCAAATGCTGAAAAAGCACTGGAAGATGCAGGTATCTATCCATCTGCACCTTCTATGATAACTGGCATGGATGAATTGTTCCCAGATATCGTTGTTCCCAGTCCTATGCAAGAGCATGTTTCGAACTGTGAAATTGCAGATGGTCCACAGTTGTTTATTTTGGAAGATGCGACAGGTAGTGGAAAAACAGAAGCTGCATTATGCTTAGCACATCGTTTGATGTCTAAAGGACTTGCACAGGGAGCTTTTGTGGGATTACCTACCATGGCCACATCCAATGCAATGTATGACAGGTTGGGAAATTCATATCAAAGGATGTATGCTAAAGGTGAAAGACCCTCTTTGGTACTTGCACATGGTCAAAATTATCTGTCTGATGCTTTTAGAAGATCGATAGGCTTTCAAAGTTCTAAAAATCGTTATTATGGGAATGGATCTTCAGGTGATGAGACGATTCAGGCACAATGCTCTGCATGGATCGCTGATAACAGGAAGAAAGCATTGCTTGCGGATGTGGGTGTCGGGACCATCGACCAGGCATTGATGGCAATCCTTCAATCTAATCATCAATCTTTAAGATTGTTAGGTCTTTCACGTAATGTGCTCATCGTTGACGAAGTTCATGCTTATGATCCATATATGCATACGTTGCTTTGTAGCCTTCTTGAGTTCCAGGCATCGCTTGGTGGCAGTGTGATCCTTCTTTCTGCCACATTGCCACAGAAACATCGTCAAGGATTAATATCTCATTTTTGTAAGGGCCTAGATAGTTCGACTACGAGTACCTCTAATGAAGAATATGCACTTGTAACTCATGTTTCTGAAAACGAAATCTCTGAAACTCCCATAGGAACACGTTCTGGTACTGAACGTACTGTCAATGTGGAATTCCTACACGATGAACTATCTGTTGAAGACAAGTTGATCAAATGTTCAAAAGAAGGGAAATGCTGCTGCTGGATACGCAATACTGTTGATGATGCCATCGAAGCCTACGACAAGATCGTAGCTGAACTGGGCAATGATGATGTAATTCTGTTCCATGCAAGATTTGCCATGGGAGACCGTTTAAAGATCGAAAGTAACGTTCTTGAAACCTTTGGGAAAAAAAGTGATGGTGACTGTCGTAAGGGAAAGGTACTGATCGCCACGCAGGTCGTGGAACAATCGTTGGACATTGACTTTGATTATATGGTCAGCGATCTTGCACCGATCGACCTGTTATTCCAAAGAGCAGGACGATTACAACGTCATCCACGTGACAAGAATGGTTCCATTAGTGAAAATGATGTAAGAGGAATACCACTTCTTGGGATATTGGCTCCTGAATTATCAAAGGATGTTACTGAGAACTGGTATTCAGACATGTTCAAAGGTGGAGCATATGTGTACCCTTCCCATGGGAAGTTGTGGCTTACTGCTAATTTGCTTTTTGAACATGGCCGTTTTAGTATTCCAAATGACAGCCGATCTTTCATTGAATATGTTTTTGGCGAGAATGCAAATGAAACTGTGCCTATTACACTAAGAACACGTGATGAAAAGGCACAGGGTGAGGCAATGGCTGATAGGGCGATGGCTAACTGGCGTTCCTTGAATCTATTGCAGGGTTATGAACGCTCTGGTTCACAATGGGTTGATGATACCATAACTCCAACCCGCCTGGGTGAATCTGTGAATGTACGCCTTGCACGGCTTGAAGGTCAGAAACTCGTTCCTTTGCTGGGTCCTGATGAACTTTCATGGGAACTTAGTCAATTAAGCATAAGCGGGGGACGTGTGAAATATGCAGATGATCATGGAGAAGAGTTGACGAAATGCATAGAAGAGGCACAGGTATCAATGAGAGATAGAGGTAAATGGAGTGTATTGATCCCCATGGGTTCTGATGATGGCATTAATTGGACAGGTACTGCGAAGAACAAATACAACGATCGTGTCGATCTTGCATATGATGCACGGATCGGACTTAGAATGCGTAATAAATAAAGGGAGTTGAGAATATGACATTCAATTTGATCCATGAAAAGTGGATATGGGTACAGAGACAGGATGGTACAAGGAGTATGATAGCTCCCTGGCAGATCACAGATGAGATTGGATCGAATCCAATTGTCTCTCTGGATGAGCCACGTCATGATTTCAATGGTTCCATGATACAGTTTTTGATAGGACTTGTGCAAACCACAATGTCTCCTAAAAGTGAAAGGGACTGGAGAAAACGCTTTACCAGTCCTCCTACACCGGAGGAGTTGTTAAAGACCTTTGAGAATGTATCTCAGGTGTTCGAGCTGGATGGGGATAATGGGAGATTTATGCAGGACCATGAGCATATAGAAGGTGCTGAGAATCGCGTAGATGCTCTACTCATGGAAATGCCGGGTGCTCAGACTATTAAGCAAAATACAGACCATTTTCAGAAAAGAGATACCGTGGCACGGATGTGTTTGCCCTGTTCTGCTACCGCATTATTCAATTTACAATTGAATGCACCTGCAGGTGGACAGGGGCATAGGACATCACTTCGAGGAGGAGGACCTTTGACTACGTTGGTCAAAGGTAGCAATCTGTGGCAGACCATATGGTTGAATGTTATCTCTGATGAAAATTTCAATGGCCTGGGGGATGTTGATAATTGTGAAATTAGTGATATTTATCCCTGGATGGGACCCACACGCACAAGTGAAAAGAAAGATGCTATGACAACTCCCATGGATGTGAATCCAAAACAAATGTATTGGGGAATGCCTCGCAGGATACGTCTTAATCTTGATGATCTAACAGAAGGAGCTTGTGACGTTTGCGGGTGTGACTCTGATAAATTGGTTTCTAAGTATGTAACAAAGAATTATGGATACAATTATGATGGTGGATGGTGCCATGTGTTATCGCCACATAATGAAAATAAAAATGGACTCTTGCCAAGACATCCTCAACCAGGTGGTATAACTTATCGTCATTGGTTAGGGCTTGTCCAACACGATCCGGATAAGGGATTATATTCATCTTTAGCTTTTGAGAGATTTGTTCAGAAACAGAAGGACCTAATTGACCTGGGCGATGTATTCAAAAACACACCGCAATTGTGGGCTTTCGGATACGATTTTGATAATATGAAAGTTCGCTGCTGGTATGAAAGTACTATGCCATTGTTCAATGTTTCCGATGAGGTGAGGCCGGGATATGAGCAGATCGTATCCCGACTTGTAAAAACTGCTGAGATCATAGGATACAACACCCGAAGCTGTGTCAAAAAAGCATTGTTCGGGGATAATACGCCTAGAGGGGATCTTTCTTACATCGATTCAAGATTCTGGCATGATACTGAACCAGATTTTTACAATATTCTCAATCAATTGATGGATGTTGTGGACGATGAAGCAATGGTCCTTGAGCTGAAAATGAAATGGCATAAGGAATTATCCCGAATCTCGGAGAAGCTTTTTGATGATAGTTCTCAGTCGATGCAATTCAGTGTCATAGACCCTGAACGTGCGGCTTTAGCCCACAAGGACCTGAGAAAGTTCAATTCGGACGGAGGTAAAAAGATAAGAGAAACATTAGGTTTGCCTGAAAAGAAGAAAAAATGAGATCATATTCGGTTCATATTTGTTGAAATTTAAAAGGGGTGAATATAGTGACAAATGGAAGTACTTCATTGGAGAAAAATTCGGATGCATGCAAGGTCCTGATGGCATGGTGGAAGAATCTGGAAAATGAAAGGGGTGATCGAGCAGATCTTCGTAGATGCCACAATGTTGTAGAAGTGGTGTTCAATCCGACCTATCATAGATTATGGTTAGATATGAAAAAGATCGGGTTTGGAAATAGGGATTCAGTTGCATTGATAGCAGGAGTGTTGGCTCATGTTAAAAATGATCTGAACGGGGATTCTTTTGCTGCTCAAATGGCAAGTCTGAACGGTGGTTCTAATTCCCAGGTCAGTGGATTACGCTTTAAGAGATTGTTGAAGATCGAGGAAAAGGCAGAGCTTTTCAGTTCCATGGTCCGTGTTGTCAAACTCATGGATGGGAATGTGAACGTTTGCAACCTTGCAAATAGCCTGTATTGGTGGAATGACATCACTAAAAAACAATGGGCTTACAGCTATTATGAGAAAGCACCAAGGAACAATAATTAAAATTTTATAGGAGATATTAATATGACAAAATTTATACAAATACACACACTTGTTTCATACCCCCCATCGAATTTGAACCGTGATGATCTGGGAAGACCTAAAACTGCTGTAATGGGTGATACTCAGAGGCTTAGGGTGTCTTCTCAGAGCTTGAAGAGAGCATGGAGAACTTCAGACATGTTCAAAGAGTCTCTTGAAGGCCATATCGGCATTCGCACGAAAAGTATGGGTGTAAGTATTTTCAAGGCATTGACAGAAGGTAGCAGATTAAAGGATATGCTGGACAACGTAACTGCACCTATGGTAAATGAAAAAGTGGGAGAGAAGCTTGCTAAGGAATGGGCAAAAACGATTGCCGGAGTATTCGGGAAGTCAAAAAAGGACAGTGAGGACTCACTATCTGGCCTTGAGATCGAACAATTGGCACACTTCAATCCAGAAGAGATAGCTGCAATCGATGAACTTATTGCAAAACTCGCTTCCAGTGGGGAGGCACCTTCAAAGGATGACCTCGTTCTTTTGAGAAAGAATAATACTGCTGTGGATATTGCTATGTTCGGAAGGATGCTTGCATCAAATACAAAATTCAATACTGAAGCTGCTGTGCAGGTCTCCCATGCGATAACAGTCAATAAAGTTGCAGTCGAGGATGATTTTTTCACTGCTGTGGATGATCTGAACAGAGGGGAAGAGGATATGGGTTCAGGACATCTTGGTGAAACTGAGTTCGCATCAGGGCTTTTCTACACATATATCTGTGTTGACCGCGAGCTTTTGGAAAGCAATCTCGGTGGGGACAAGGAGCTTGCAGATAAGTCTATACGTGCTTTGGTCGAAGCAATTGCGAAAGTATCACCGACAGGTAAGCAGAACAGTTTTGCTTCAAGGGCATATGCATCATACATGATGATCGAGAAAGGTAAACAGCAGCCACGTTCACTTTCGGTCGCATATCTGGAAGCAGCTAAAGGAAAAAGCATGCTAAAGGATGCTATCGAAAGCCTCAATCAGACAAATGAGAACATGGAGAAGGTCTATGGTCCATGCTGTGATGATAGGGCTGAAATGAATGCATACAATGGTGAAGGTTCCTTGACCGAGATGCTTGATTTCGTGAACAATTGAGCTATCAGGAGTTGATCGGTGTGAAAGATTATTTGATCTTCCGCCTGTATGGTCCAATGGCATCATGGGGTGATATTGCAGTAGGTCAGCATAGGCCTACCTATGATCACCCATCAAAGTCTGCAATTTTCGGATTGCTTGCGGCTGCTCTTGGAATTCGTAGAGATGAGGAAGAGAGGCTTTTGGAACTTTCAAATGCTTATAGCTATGGCACTCTAATTAATTCAGCAGGGAAATTGCTTCGTGATTACCATACGTCACAGGTACCTTCTGCTGGAACGGGCAGGAACAGAAAGACATTTGCTACCAGAAAGGATGAGCTCGCAGTTCCAAAAGATGAGCTTAACACGGTTCTTTCCACAAGGGATTATTATTGCGATGGGGTCTATACGGTTATACTGTCATGTAAGACGGACACTCCCCCATATTCCCTTGAAATGCTTGCCAGCAATTTGAAAGAACCTTCATTCTGTCTGTATCTGGGTAGAAAATCCTGTCCATTGGCACTTCCAATCAATCCAAAGATAGTGTCTGCTGCAAATATGAAGGAAGCTCTGCAGAATGTTGATCTCGATGAGGATGGACTTGTAAGGAAGATCGAGATGAAGAGTCCTTACAGACTTTATTGGGATAACCCTGAGGAATCTATGACATTTGAGCATACGACTTCCAGGTATGATCAGTTGTTAAGCCGTAAAAGGTGGCAGTTTTCGAAACGGAATGAATACTATGCAATGGTCAGTTTGGAGGAATGAACTGTGTATATGAGTCGAGCAAAATTGCTTCCTGAGGCTATGTCGAGCAAGGTCATAAGGGGCAATATGGGGAACGAGCATAATATTCATCGTCTGGTGTGGTCTTTATTTTCAGATGGTACGGATGCGAAGAGGAACTTTATCTATCGGCAGGAATCAAGTGGTAGCTTACCATCATTCTATTTAGTGTCTGAAAATGAGCCAATTGATGAGCTCGATGTTTGGGATCTTGATGTGAAGCATTATGACCCGATGTTAAAGTCTGGTCAAAAGCTTGCATTTTCCCTTCGTGCTAATCCAATTGTTTCAAAAAGAGATGAAAATGATAAGCAACACCGCCATGATGTTGTCATGGATGAGAAGTTCCGTTTGAAGATGGAAAACGGTGGTAATGTTAAGCTCAATATGCCAGATATTGTGCAGAGAAAGGGGTCAGAATGGCTTTTAAGAAAGGGTGACATGAACGGATTCTCGATCGATGGTGAGCAGGTTCGTGTGGATGCTTATCAGAACCATAAGTTGTTCAAACCGAAAGGTAAGCATCATGTTAGCTTTAACACTGTTGATATTATGGGTACTTTAACCGTTACTGATCCAGATATGTTCAGGGATGCTTTGTTTGAAGGAATTGGACCTTCTAAGGGTTTTGGTTGCGGTCTGCTTCTTGTCCGGCCTTTACGCTAAAGGAGATGTATAAATGCTTCCAAAATTAAAGCCTGTTGCAATTAAGGAACGCTTGTCTTTGTTGTTTTTGGAAAGGGGTGAACTTGATGTGATCGATGGTGCTTTTGTCCTTGTGGATAAGAATGGAGTACGTTCACAGATACCGGTTGGTGGTGTTGCTTGTTTAATGCTGGAACCCGGTACGAGAGTCTCACATGCAGCGATAGCCCTTGCTGCTCGTGTCGGTTGTTTGCTGATATGGGTGGGGGAGGCAGGAGTGCGTCTTTATTCAGCAGGGCAGCCGGGAGGTGCTCGTGCCGATCGTTTGTTGTATCAGGCAAAGCTCGCATTGGATGAGGATCTTCGGCTTAAGGTCGTTCGTAAGATGTACGAGATGCGGTTCAATGAAACGATATCTGAGGGTTATAGTGTTGAGCAGATGCGGGGTATGGAAGCTGCAAGAGTTAAGAAGATGTATAAGATATTTGCTCAGCAATATGGTATTGAATGGAAGGGGCGAAATTATGATGTCGATGACTGGGATGGCGGTGATGTTCAGAACAGATGTCTAAGTTCTGCAACTTCTTGTATCTATGGAGTTACAGAGGCTGCTATTCTTGCTGCGGGCTATTCCCCCGCAGTTGGTTTCATTCATACGGGTAAGCCACGTTCATTCGTTTATGATGTTGCTGATATATTCAAGTTCGAGACCGTTGTCCCTATTGCTTTTCGGATTGCTTCTGAGAGACATACTAATTATGAAAGAGCGGTGAGGCTAGCTTGCAGGGATGCATTCAGGCAAACACGGTTATTGAAGAGGATCATTCCAAGTATCGAGGAGATGCTTAGTTCAGGTGGAATATATCTACCTTCTGCACCAAAGGATACGCTTCCTCCTGCTATTCCTAATGAAAGAGGTATTGGCGATGTTGGTCATCGTACTTGAGAACTCCCCACCAAGATTGCGTGGTCGCCTTGCTGTATGGCTCCTGGAGGTACGTGCAGGTGTTTACGTGGGAGATTATTCTGTAAAGGTCAGAGAAATGATCCTGGAGAACATCGAAGAAGGGCTGGAAGATGGAAATGCAGTTGTGGCATGGAGTTGTCCAAACGAACAAGGATTCGATTTTTTAACCTTTGGCGAGAACAGACGCATTCCAAAAGAAATGGATGGGGTCAAGTTAATATCTTTCCTGCCAGATATATGAATTAAGTCTTCAACGCACCAATCGTTCATGTTTTTAAAGAATAATTTCGATATGTTTTTATTCTTTGGATGACGGTAAGTGATTGGTGCGTTATTTCCATATATATGGAACAGAGTTCCCCACATGTGTGGGGATAAACCATAGCACAACGTTTTTCGTTTTTGATATTAGCAGAGTTCCCCACATGTGTGGGGATAAACCGGACGTGTTTAATTCACTTAACTGGTTGTCTGTGAGTTCCCCAC